>MWBW01000040.1 GCA_002069725.1 Firmicutes bacterium ADurb.Bin248
TGTTTATGGATATCTTTCTTTTCTACTCCTGCCTGCCCTTGCTTGCCGTAATTTATACGGTTTGCCGATGGGCTGGGGAGCCGCCCGGCGGGCGGCTCCTTTGCGTATCTCCCGAATCAGCGCTCCGGCTCGATGAGGCCGTAGTTGCCGTCCTTGCGCTTGTAGAGCACGTTGATGGCGCCGGTGTTGCCGTTGGTAAACATATAGAAGGAGTGGCCGAGAAGCTCCAATTGGAGCATCGCCTCGTCCACGGTCATGGGCTTGATGTCGAAGTGCTTGACCTTGACCACGCGCGGCGGCTCCTCCTCCTCGAGCTCGTCGGCGGCGAAGCTTTCGCTGTAAACCGGCTCGGGAGCCTTGAACGCGCCCGCGCGCAGATTCTTCTCGAGCCTGGTGCGGTGGCGCATGATCTGCTTTTCAAGCTTGGAGAGCACATTGTCCACGGAGGCGTACATATCGCCCGAGGTCTCCTCGCCGCGGATGATGCCGCCGGCGCAGGGGATGGTGACTTCGACGATGTGGCGGTTGCGCTCAACCGCCAGCGTGACATGCGCTTCGGTATCCTCAGTAAAATACTTATCGAGTTTACTCACTTTTTTTGTGATCAGGTCGCGAAGGTAATCCGAAACTTCGATGTTTTTGCCGATGATCGAGATTTTCATCTTCTTACCCCTTTCGCGCGCCGCAGATCATGCGCGGCGCCTTATATTCCTTTCTCCGAGTATAGCATAATCTCCTGCTACTTATCAGCACCTTTTTGGGGGCGTTTTTGTGAACAGCCTGCGGCGTAGCCGCAGCTCTCGCAGTTGCGGCCGCATTTTTCGCAGCAGCCGCGCCGCCGGAAATGCCTGGCAAGCATGAAGCCGCTGTATATGACTACGGCGGCCGCGATCAGATAATAGACGAACGTCACGCTCGTATCCCCCGTAAACAACCCTATGATATTGTATACCGCGAAGGCGGCGAGCCATGCGCCCGTAATCTGGTAAAATACCGCGAATGCCGTCCATTTTGCGCTTTCGAGCTCGCGCCGCATCATGGCGACGGCCGCCATGCAGGGCGTATAGACCAGCACGAACACGAGGAAGCTGTACGCCGCCGCGGGCGTGAAGATCGCCGAGAGCGCGCCGCGCACGACCTCGCCGCCCGCGCTCGCCGCGAAGCCCGCGAACATCGAGAGCGAGCTCACGACCGCTTCCTTGGCGACGAGGCCCGTGAGAAGCGCCACGCTCGCCTGCCAGGAGCCGAAGCCGAGCGGCGCGAACACGGGCGCGATGAAGGTGCCGACCCGGCCGATGATGCTCCCCGCCGGCTCCGAAACGAACGCGAAGGAAAGGCTGAAGCTCTGCAGGAACCAGATGGCAACGCTCATCGCGAAAATGATCGTGCCCGCCTTCTCGAGGAAGTGGCTCACGCGCTCCCACACGTGCGTGAAGGTGTTGCGCGCGGTGGGCCAGCGGTACGGCGGAAGCTCTATGACGAAAGGCGCCTCGCCTTTCTCGAAGAGCCTGCCCCGAAAGAGGAAGCCCGAGAGCACGCCCATGAGTATGCCCAGTATATACAGGCTGAATATCACGAGCCCGCGGTACTTTTCGAAGAACGCGCTCGCGATGAGTCCGTAAACCGGGAGTTTGGCCGAGCAGCTCATGAAGGGCAAAAGCAGTATGGTCATCCTGCGGTCGCGCTGGTTGTCCATCGTGCGCGCGCCCATCGCGGCGGGCACCGTGCAGCCGAAGCCCATCAAAAGCGGAATGAAGCTCTTGCCCGAAAGGCCGAGGCGGCGCATGGGCTTATCCATGATGAAGGCGATGCGGCTCATGTACCCGCTGTCCTCGAGCAGGGACAGGCACAAAAACAGCAGCGCGATCTGCGGCAGGAACGTCAGCACGCCGCCCACGCCCCTGATGATGCCGTCGCACACGAGGCTCACGAACCAAGCCTGCGCGCCCGCCGCCTCGAGCGAGGATTTCACAAAGGGCGCGAAGCCCTCGTCTATGGCGGTGCCGACCGCGTCCGAAAGCGCGGCGCCCACGCTCGAGAACGTCAGCGAAAAAATCAACCCCATGATCAGCAGGAACAGCGGCAGCGCGAGCCACTTGTTTGTGAGCACGCGGTCGATGCGCGCGTTGCTCTGCGCAATGACATCCCGCTTGCCCTTTCGCATGGCTGCCGCCGCAACCCTTTCGATGTAGGCGTAGCGGCTGTCCGCCACCATGCTCTCGTTGTCGCCGAAGGGGTTGGCCTTCGCGAAGCCGCTCACAATCCCGTCCACCTGATCCGCGATCTCCCGGGGGAGGCCCAGCGCCGCGCGGACGCGCTCGTCCCCCTCGAGCAGCTTGATCTGCGTCCAGTGCCGCGGGAGGCCCGCCCTGTCGGCATACTCGTCCACAAGCTGGCCGATGAGGTGGTGCTGCATGTGCGTGAAGTCGTCGTACACGTCGTCCGGCTCGATGTGAAAGCCCTCGTGGAACTGCGCGTGCGCGGTCTGGATGAGCCGCTGCAGGCCCTCCACGAGGTCGTCTATACCCTCGCCCGTGCGCGCGCTGATGGGCACGACCGGTATGCCCAGTTCCAGCGAGAGCCGCTCGCAGTCTATGGAACCCCCGCGCTTTTCGACCTCGTCCATCATGTTGAGGGCGATGATCATGGGCCGTTCGAGCTCGAGGAGCTGTATGCTCAAATAGAGGTTGCGCTCGAGGTTCGTGCCGTCCACGATGTTGATGATCGCCTCGGGCTTCTCGTTGATGATGTAGTCGCGGGCGATGATCTCCTCCATCGAGTAGGGCGAGAGCGAGTAGATACCGGGAAGGTCCACCACGGTCATCTCGTGGCCGAGCGTGCAAAGCCCGTCCTCGCCGCGCTTGCCGGAGAAGGATTTGACCCTGCCCTCCTTCTTCTCGACCGTCACGCCCGGCCAGTTGCCCACATATTCCTTCGAGCCGGTCATGGCGTTGAAGAGCGTGGTCTTGCCGCAGTTGGGGTTGCCCGCGAGCGCGAGGCGCACGGGGCCTCCGTCGTCCCCGAAAACCTCGCGCGGGCAGTAATCGCTCTCCCGGTCCTCGCAGCAGCCGCCCGTTTCGAGCATGAAGGCCGTCAGTTCCGCGGCGCGCCTGTGCCCGGCCGCGTCGCTCTCCTGCGGCTGCGTCTGGGCGAGGCGTTCCCCGGCGCGCGCCTCAAATTCCTGCCGCGCGCGAAGCGTGCGCGCGTGCCATTCCTCGTGCTCCGCGTCGCTCATCAAAAGTATCGTGTCCGCGTCGGCGCGGCGCAGAGACATCGTGTAGCCGCGAAGCTCGATCTCGAGCGGGTCGCCCATGGGCGCGGCCTTGACGAGCTTAACCTCCGTGCCGGGCGTGATGCCCATATCCATGATGTGCCGCCGCATGCGGCGATCCACCGCCCTGACGGCCTTGACATGGCCGCTGCGCCCGATCGTCAATCCTCCGAGGGTCCTTTTCGCATCCGTTGCCATCGAAAACGCTCCTTGGTTAGTTGTCGCTAACAGACATATGTTACTCCCGCGCGCGGGGGGCGTCAATAGCAATTTGGAACAATATATGCTATCATCGTGTTGTTCATTATTCCATTTTAGGGAGGTTCGTATGGAGATTTACATCGTAGACGCATTCACGGACGTTCCTTTTAGCGGCAATCCCGCGGGCGTCGCCGTGTTCGGCGACGCGCTGCCCGGCGAGGATGAAATGCGCGCCGCGGCGGCGCGCATGGGCTATTCCGAAACGGCGTTCGTGCTCAGGCTTGCGGACGGATCGTTCCGCATCCGCTACTTCACGCCCGTCGAGGAGGTGCCGCTGTGCGGCCACGCGACCGTGGGCGCGTTCAGCCTGCTGCTCAACATGGGCGTGGTCTGCGAGGGGCAAAGCTGCCTCGCGCGCGTCGGCGCGGGCGACATCGGTGTGGATATACGCGGCGGCCTCGTCTGGCTCGACATGGCAAAGCCGAAGGAGCTTTTCACGCTCGATCCTTCGGACGCGCGGACGCTGCTTTCCATGTTCGCGCTGCCTCAGGACGCGTGCGGCGCGCTTTCCCCCGCCGCGGTGGACGCGGGGCTTCCGGACATCATGCTGCCGCTCAGGGACCGCGCGCTTCTCGCCGCGATGAACCCCGATTTCGACGCGCTCTCACGCCTGTCGGAGCGCCTGGGCGTCACGGGCGTGCACGCGTACGCGCCGGGGCCGGGCGACGGCGCTGCGGGCTGCTGCCGCAACTTCGCGCCGCTCTACGGCATCCCAGAGGAGGCGGCGACCGGCACCTCGAACGGCGCGCTGACGTATTATCTCTACCTGCGGGGCAAAATAAAGCCCGGTGAAACCAACCTGTTCATACAGGGCGAGGCCATGGGCCGCCCCTCGAAGATCTATACGAAGCTGACGCCCGACGGGCAGGGCGCGCCGGTCATCCGCGTGGGGGGCCGCGGCGTAGTACGGGACGGGATAATTGACAATTGACAATGGACAATTGACAATCAAGTGAAAAAACGACGTCTTATTCTCCAACTGCGTTATAGTATCCCGATGGTTCTTTAAGGAGGGCATATGAAAAGAGCGTTATCTATCCTGCTGCTTTTGCTTTTGCTCGCCGTGCCGCTCGGCGCGCTTGCGCAGGGAAGCGGCGCGACCGCTCTCCCCTCCCCCTTGCCGGGCGCGGACGGGACGAAGCCCGACGTTTTGCTCTATGTCCTCATCTCGCTCTTCCCGCTCGCGGCCGTAGTCGTGGGGGTGTTTTGGGTCATACGGTTCAAAGAAAAACATATAGACGGAAAATAAAGATCATTGGCATGGGAAATTGACGGCTCAAAGGGCTTTCGCCTGAGAATGAAAGCCCTTTTCGCAAATTTGATTGTCAATTATCAATTGTCAATTGTCAATTATTTTCGTCCTCTTCACCGCCTTGACGATCTCATACCACAGCACCGACGCCGCGCCGAGGCCGAGCGACGCGAGAAGCGCGGGCGCGGAAAGCGGCGCGAGCTTGAGAACCCCCGCGAGCGGCGTGTAGAGCATGGCGGCGATCAGCGCGAGCGTACCCAGCGCAACCGCCCACATGACCTTGTCGCGCGCGAGGCGAAGCGCGGTTTTCCACACGGGATCGGTCCCCGAGGCGTTCACGAGCACGAGCAGAACGTTGGCCGTGAGCACGACGCACAGCCCCGCCGCGCGCGCGACGCTCGCGCGGGAAGCGTCCCCGTCGAGCGCGAACAGGTACGCGCCGAAGAAGGCCGCGAAAACCACGAGCCCCTGGACGACGCTGCGGGCGAGCATGCCCGTCGCGAGCAGCTTTTCGTGCTGCCCGCGCGGCGGCCGGTCCATGACGTCCCGCTCGGCGGGCTGGCGCTCGAGCGCCACGGAGCAGGTCGGGTCTATGACAAGCTCGAGCAGCGCCACATGCAGCGGCAGCAGCGGCAGCGCCGCGGGCGCTATGCCGAGCATCGGCGCGAGCAGCGAGGAGAGCGCAATGGGGATGTGTATCGCGAACACGTAGCCCATGGCCTTGCGGATGTTTTCGTAGATGCGCCGCCCGTCGCGTATGGTATCGACGATGGTTTTGAAGTTGTCGTCCATGAGTATGAGGTCGGCGGCCTCGCGCGAAACCTCGCTGCCGCGCCCGCCCATGGAGATGCCGATGTCCGCGTGCCGCAGCGCGATGGCGTCGTTGACGCCGTCCCCCGTCATGGCGACGACCTCGCCGTTGTCGCGAAGCGCCCGGACGATGCGCATCTTATGCTCCGGCGCGACGCGCGAGAAGATCGACGTTCGTTTTGCCGCCTCGCGCAGCGCCGCGTCGTCCATGCCGTCGATCATAGCGCCCGTGAGCACGGCCGAATGGTTCCGTATGCCCACGGCTTTGGCGACGCTCGCGGCGGTGACGCCGTTGTCCCCCGTGATCATCACGACGCGCACGCCCGCGCGGTAGCAGGTTTCGATGTTTTCCCTGACGCCCGGCCGCGGCGGGTCGGCGAGGCACGCGAGGCCGAGGAAGCGAAGGCTGCAACCCGTGATGTCCGCTGGGATGTCCTCGCGCGAGGCCGGTTTCGCGATGCCCACGGCGATCACGCGCAGGCCCCGCGCGGCGAAGCCGTCCGCGGCCTCGCGCGCGCGAAGCGCCTCGCCTTCCGAAAGCGCGCACAGCGCGAGCACGCTCTCGGGCGAGCCTTTGACGGCGACGATCAGCTCCCCGTCGTGCTCCCAGACGTGGCCCATCATCCTGCGCTCACTGGTGAAGGCGTATTCGGCCACGAGCGTCCCGCCGAACAGGTGGGAGCGGGGTATGTCGCGCGCGCCGCAGTATTCGAGCATCGCGGTTTCCATTGGGTCGTATGCGTCCGCCTCGCACCCGAGGCCCATGGTTTCGACAAGCTCCGCGTCGTCCTCCCCGGCGCTCCAGACCTCCGTAACGCGCATGCGGTTCATGGTGATGGTGCCGGTCTTGTCGACGCACAGCGCGCTGACCTGGCCGAGCGTTTCCACGCAGGGCAATCTTCGGACCAGCGCGTTCTTTTTGGCGAGCCGCCACGCGCCCATCGAGAGGAACACCGCGAGTATCACCGGGAACTCCTCCGGGATCATCGCCATCGCGAGCGTGATGCCCGAAAGCACGCTGCCGACGAACCTTTCCTTCGGCGCGCTGCCGCGCAGGCTGAACCACGTCGCGAGCACGGCGAGCGCGAAGAGCGCGGCGGCGACCGCGGCGCTGGCCCTCACGAGCTTCGCAACCTGTTTCTCGAGCGGCGTCGGCCGCTCCGGCGCGGCGGCAACGCCCGCGCCGATCTTGCCGTATTCCGTATCGAGCCCCGTCTTTTCCACGAGCACGGCGGCCGTGCCCTGGAGCACGAGCGTGCCCGCGTAGCAGAAGTCTTCACGCCAGCGCGTGGAGGCCGCGTCCGCGGAGGCCGCGGAGGGCTGCGTACAAATCGCGTCCGCGCCCGCGGGGGATTTCCACACGCCCTCGGATTCGCCGGTAAGCGTACTCTCATCCACGAGGAGGTCGTTGCAGCGAAGGATCAGGCCGTCCGCGGGGATCTTCACGCCCTCGCGCAGCAGCATCACGTCCCCCGGCACGAGCTCCGCGCTCGGGACGCTTGTTTCCACCCCGTCGCGCAGCACAAAAACGCGCGGCGCGGAAAGGTCGCGAAGCGCGGAAAGGGTTTTATCCGTCTTCCATTCCTGCGCGGTTTCAATGGAGATCACGGCGGCGACGAAGAGCAGCATGACCGCCCCGTCGCGCGCTTCGCCGAGCAGGAAGTAAATGACCGCCGCCGCGAGCAGCAGCAGGAACATCGGCTCCGCGAGAACGCGCAGCAGCTTGCGGAACAGGCTGTTCTTCTTTTGCACGGTAAGTTCGTTTCGCCCGTAGCGCGCGAGGCGCGCCTTCGCCTCCGCGCCGGACAGACCCTCCGGGCCGACGGTATGGTCCATAAAAGTTACCTCCTTCAAGATAGCTCCATGACCCTGCATTCCCCGATGCCCGGACGCGTCCTTCAAAAAATAAAAACGCATCCGCGGAACGACAACTGTCCCGCAGATGCGCCTGATTCGCCCCATCCGCTGCCGCTTGCGGCGGCCCGGCCCCACGGACCCCGAGGGGTCCATCGCCTGCTCAGTTTGTACTGTTGATCGCGCGCCTCGCGGCGCAATGCAGTGCAAAGAGATCGTTTTGACCTTATCACGCCCCGGCGCGGTTAGTCAAGCGCAACAATGCGTCCGTTCGCGAAACGCGGCGAAACCGCTTTTTAAATGCGCGAAGCGTTTATAATATGGTATGATTTTCCTTGAGGATAAGCGCATGGCGCGGCGACAAAAATAAAATCAAGAATCAAAGGCGGTGCACGATTATGGAATTGACCGTATTGGGACGCCACGGCCCCTTCCCCGCGCCGGGCGGCGCGTGCTCCGGATACCTGCTGCGCGCGGGCCAGGCGGCGCTGCTTCTTGACCTGGGCCCGGGCACGCTCTCGCGGCTGCTCGCGATCGCGCCGCAGCTCGACCTCGACTGCGTGATACTCTCGCACCTGCATAGCGACCACATTTCGGATATGTTTGTGCTGCGCTACGCGTTGCGCCAGTTTGCCGAGCGCGGCCTGCGCCCCACGCTGCCCATGCCCGTGATCGCGCCGGACGAACCCAAGGAGGAATACCGGCTGCTGACCGCCTCGGGCGTGTTCGACCTCGCGTCCTCGGCGGACGGGCTGCAGCTTCGCATCCGGGACGCGCGCATCCGCCTGAACCGCGTGACCCATCCCGTGCCGACCTACGCCGTGAGCGTGGAGCACGAGGGCAAGCGCTTCGTCTACACCGGCGACACCGGCGCGCGGGCGGATCTCGCGGAGCTGTGCTACGGCGCGGATCTGCTGCTCGCCGACGCGAACTTCCTCGACGAGGAAAATCCCGGCCCCTCCGCGCCGCACCTGAGCGCCGGGCAGGCGGGCCAGCTCGCGGCGGACGCGTGGGTCAAAAGGCTGCTCTGCACGCACATACGCGGCGCGCTGTGCGACACGGACCGGCTCATCGCCCAGGCGCGCAGGCGCTTCCCGGGCGCGGAGCTCGCCGAAGAGCTTGCGGTCTATCAGATCTAGCGGGGTTGCATATATTCCTCCGGATGCTATAATAGGGATTGCAAAAAGACAGCACGGAGGAAAACCATGGCTTTTTTTGAAGAGATCAACGCCCAGGCCGCCGCCGTCGCCGACGAGCTGTTCGCCGCGGCGGATACGCTCAAAAAGGGCGATATCCTCGTCGTGGGCTGCTCGACGAGCGAAATCATGGGCAGGCGCATCGGCACCGGTTCCAACGAGGAGGCGGCAAAAGCCGTCATGGACGCGCTGCTCCCGCGCGCGCGGGAGCGCGGGCTGTACCTCGCGGTGCAGTGCTGCGAGCACCTCAACCGCTGCCTCGTGGTCGAGCGCGGCTGCATGGAAAAATACGGCCTGCAGCAGGTCTGGGTCAGGCCGCAGCTCCACGCGGGCGGCGCGTTCGCGATGCAGGCGGTCTTGCGCTTCGACGATCCCGTCATGGCGGAGGACCTGCGCGGCAGGGCTTCGGCCGGCATGGACATCGGCGGTACCCTCATAGGCATGCACATGCACCCCGTGGTCGTGCCGGTCCACGCCAAAACGCGAAAGATCGGCGAGGCGAACGTCATCGCCGCGCGCACGCGGCCCAAGTACGTCGGCGGGCCGAGGGCCGTCTACGACGATATGCCCAGGGCGCATTGAATTTTTTCCGATTTTCAGTCGGCAGAAATTCAGCTAACAGCCAATAACCAATCGTGCATAACTATTCGGATTCGAGGGCTTCCATCTGGAATGGAGGCTCTTTTCCTTTCCCAATGCGGCTTTGGCAGCTCATTCAAAGGGAGGGCGATTGATTTATCTGCGCTCTGGTGGAACGGCGAAGGCAAAAATAGCGATTCACGATTCGCCATTAGTTATTAGTCAGATTGTCCGCGCATACCTATAACCGATTGAAGAGGGGGGATAAGCATGCGCAAGTCGAAGTCAATCGAAGCGCCGAATCTGTTCGCGGAGCTTTTGAAGGGCGCAGTGGTGGCGAGCGCCGCGAGCCTGCTGCTCATCGTGCTCTACGCCGCCCTCATGTGGCAGCAATGGCTGGGCACGGAGAGCATCGCCATCGTCAACACGGGCATCAAGGTCGTGAGCGCTGCCCTCGCGGGCATCGTCGTCGCCCGGCGCTGCAAGGAGAAGGCATGGCTCTACGGCGGCGCCGCAGGGCTGATCTACTCCGCGTTCGCGTTCGTGCTCTTCTCGATCCTTTCGGATACGTTCGCGCTCACGCTCGCGGTGCTCGCGGATTTCGGCATAGGCATATTCGCCGGAATGCTCAGCGCCATGATCTACAGGGCCGCCAAGTAAGCCTGTTCATACTTGTCGAAAAAGAGTATAATCGGTCTTGAGGAATCCGGCTCGCCCGGAGGAAAGAGGCCGCTATGCTCGTATTCGAACAAAGGCGCGAAACGCCGCCGCAGGACCTTGCCGAAAAGCTGGGCCGCGACATCGGCATTTCGGCGCGCGCGGCGCGGCTCCTCATGGCGCGGGGGCTGACGGACGCCGCCGAAGCCGAAGCGTTCCTGCACCCGAACGAGAACGGGCTTTGCGATCCCTTCGCGCTTGCCGATATGCATAAGGCCGTCGCGCGCGTCGAGCGGGCCGTTCGCGACGGCGAGCGCATCTGCGTGTTCGGCGATTACGACGCGGACGGCGTGTGCGCCACCGCCATATTGATGCTGTATCTGCGTTCGCGAAAGGCGGACGCATTTTATCTGATCCCTTCGCGGCACGACGAGGGCTACGGCATGAACGCCGCGACGCCGGGGCTTCTCGCCGCCGCGGGGACGAAGCTCGTCATCACCGTGGACAACGGCGTCAAGGCCGTCGCCGAGCTTGAGGCGTGCTATGAGCGCGGCATCGAGGCCGTCGTCACCGACCACCACATCCCCGGCGAAACACTGCCCCGGTGCGAGGCGCTGCTCCTTTCCGGCGGGCGGGACGATTATCCCAACAGGCACATCTGCGGCGCGGGCCTCGCGCTCAAGCTGGTCGAGGCCATGGCCGGCAGGGAGCACGCGCTCGAATACGTTTCCCTCGCGGGGATCGCCACCGTGGCGGACGTCGTGCCGCTTTTCGGGGAGAACCGCGCCTTCGCCCACCTCGCCGTCGAAGCCGTCCGCGCGCGGCGCTGCCCCGGGGGGCTGCTCGCGCTGCTCGCCGCGGCGGGCAGGGAGCCGGCGCGCGTCGACGCGCGCGCCTTCGGCTTCGTGATCGGGCCTCGGCTCAACGCCGCGGGCAGGATCGAAGCCGCCGCGCACGCGGTGGATCTTCTCCTCGAGCGGGAGCCGGAAAAACTCGCCGCCCTCGCGGAGCGCCTCGACGCGCTCAACGAGCAAAGGCGCGCCGAGGAAGCCGCCATTTATTCCGCGGCCTGCGCCGCCGTAGAGGCGGACGATCTGTGCGAAAAGCGTTCCATCGTGCTGTACGACTCCGCGTGGAACCCCGGGGTCGTGGGCATCGCCGCGGGGCGCGTCGCCGAAAAATACCACAGGCCCACGGTGCTGCTCACGGGCGTCGGGGACGCGGCGGCAGGCTCCGCGCGCTCCATCCCCGGCGTGGACATACACGAGGCGCTCAGGGCCTGCGAAAGATATTTCACGCGCTTCGGAGGCCACGCGTTCGCCGCGGGCATGGCGCTTCCCGAACAAAACGTCGCCCCGTTCCGGAAGGCGTTCGACGCCTACATCCGCGAAAACGTCCCCGAGGAGGCGTTTTTGCCGCGCGCGGACTACGACGACGCGGCGGAGTTCACGGGCGTCACGATGCGCCTCGCGCGCGAGATCGCGCTGTTCTCCCCGTTCGGCGAGGGCAACGAGCAGGTGCTGCTGCGCACGGACGGCGCGCGCGTCAAAAGCCTGCGCACGATGGGCGGCGGCAGCCATCTGCTGATCACGCTGCAAAAGGGCGCGCAGTACCAGCAGGCGGTCTATTTCTACGGCGGGGAGCGCTTTGCCGAGATCAACGAAATGGACGCCTGCGACGTGCTCTACACCCCGGAGATCGACGACTACAACGGCGAATCGCTGCGGCTCAACCTGCGCCACCTTCGCGCCGCGCCGCCGGCCGACCCGGAGGCGTACCTCGCGCGCAACGCGGGCAAATTCGCTGATGCATTATCAAAAAATATTCTGTATAATAATATTTGCGCCGATTTTCCGTTCCGGCGCGCGGACGCGGACGAGCTGATTCCCCGCCTCGCGCGCGCGCGGGTTTCCGGCCTCGCCGCGCTGTGCTTCACGCGCCCCGGCGCAAAACGCTTCCTCGCGCTCGCCGCGAGGGAAGGGCTTTACGGCCGCATGGACATATGTTTCGGCGCGTGCGGGGGCGGCGCCGCCGCGTACAACGCCGCAGTGCTTGCGCCGGAGCTTTCAAAGCTGGAGCTTTCGCGCTACAGGACGCTCGTCGTCTACGACGCGCCCATGGGCATGGGGGAAACCCTCGCCGCCCTTGCGCCAAAGGCGGAGCTTTTCTGCGGCGCGCCCGCCCGGGGCGATGCGGACGAGCTCGCGGCGCTGCTTCGCATCGAGCGCGAAGCGCTCGCGGGGCTGTACCGCGCTCTGCGCCGCACGCCGGGCGTTTTCTACAACCGCGAGGCCATGCGCGAGGCGCTCGTCAAAGCTTCGGGCGCGGATGGGCGCGCGGTGGATTTCGCGCTGGGCGTGTTCGAGCAGCTCGGCTTCGTGCGCGTTTCGGAGGACGGCGCGCGGCTCGTTAAGGACGCGCCGCCCCGCGGGCTCGGGGAAAGCCGGGCGTTCGCGGCGGTTAACGCCATTTTGGAGAATTTCGATCAGCATTTGCGCTGTTATAAGGAGGCTTGACATGGATCTTCGGAGCACCATACGCTCGATACCGGACTTTCCCAAAGCGGGGGTTCTTTTTCGCGACGTGACCACGCTCATCAAAAATCCCGAGGCGTACCGCGCGCTCATCGACGGGCTCGCGAACGACGTGCGGCATAAAAACATCGACCTCGTGGTCGGCCCCGAAGCGCGCGGCTTCGTGATCGGCTCCGCGCTCGCCTATGCGCTCGGCGCGGGCTTCGTGCTCGCGAGGAAGCCGGGCAAGCTGCCCTATAAGACCATCCGCCACGAATACGCGCTCGAATACGGCACGGACTCGCTCGAGATCCACGTCGACGCCATAGAGCCGGGCCAGCGCGTGGTCGTCGTGGACGACCTGCTCGCCACCGGCGGCACGGCCCTGGCGACCATACGGCTCGTCGAGCAGGCGGGCGGCGTGGTCGTCGCGGCGCGCTTTGCCATAGAACTGAGTGAACTTGGCGGAAGAGAAGCGCTCAGAGGTTACGACGTGGCGGCCGCCATCGTATATTGAGAATATCCGGCACACTGCCGCGCGAAAGGAGGCGATTTTTACGGACGCATTGACCAACGCATGCGCCGCGCGCTTTAGCGACGCGGAAATGGCGCTGCTCGGCCATGCCATGGAAATCGCCGAAAAAGCGCACGAAACGCAGAAGCGCGAGTCCGGCGAAGCGTACATCACGCACCCGGCGGCCGTCGCGCTGATGCTCCTGGAGATGGGCATGGACCCGAACACGGTCATCGCGGGCCTCCTGCACGACGTGGTCGAGGACGGCGACAACATCACCGTAGACATGCTTCGCCAGACGTTCGGCGAGGACATCGCCGAGATGGTGGACGGCGTCACCAAGCTTACCAAAACCGGCAACAGAGAGCTGCTCAGCCAGGAGGAGGCGCAGGCGGAGAACCTCCGGAAAATGTTCCTCGCCATCGCCAAGGACGTGCGCGTGGTCATCATCAAATTGACCGACCGGCTGCACAACATGCGCACCCTCGAATACTGCACGCCCGAAAAGCGCCTCAGGAAGGCGCGCGAAACCCTCGACGTGTACGCCCCGCTCGCGGACCGCTTCGGTATGGGCGCGATCAAGTGCGAGCTCGAGGACCTCTGCTTCAAATACATCTGGCCCGAGGAGTACGGCCAGCTCAAGCGGCAGATCGAGCCGCAGCAGATCGAGCGCCTGCGCACGCTCGAATCCGCCATAGGCACCATCAAGGCGCAGCTCGCGGACGTCGGCATAGACGCGCAGATCAACGGCCGCCCCAAGCACCTCTACAGCATCTACAAGAAGGTCGAGCGGCAGAACCGCGAGCTCGAGGAGATCTACGACCTGATCGCCGTGCGCGTGATCGTCAACACCATCAACGACTGCTACGCCGCGCTCGGCGTCATACACGCGATCTGGCGGCCCGTGCCCGGCCGCTTCAAGGATTACATCGCGATGCCCAAAACGAACATGTACCGCTCGCTGCACACGACGCTCTTCTCGGAAACGGGCATGCCCTTCGAGGTGCAGATACGAACCTTCGAGATGCACCGCACGAGCGAATACGGCATCGCCGCGCACTGGATGTATAAAGAAGGCCGCGCCGAGCAGGACGAGCTCGACAGCAAGCTCGCATGGCTGCGCGAGGCGCTCGAGCTCGAGAATTACGCCGACAACACGCGCGAGTTCGTCGAAAACATCAGAAAAGACTTCTTCAGCGACTACGTTTATGTGCTGACTCCGCGCGGGCAGATCATCGATCTCGTGGCGGGCTCGACCCCGCTCGACTTCGCGTACCGCATCCACTCCAACGTCGGCAACCACGCCCAGCACGCCAAGGTCAACGGCGCCATCGTGCGGCTTGATTATAAATTAAAAAACAACGACGTGGTGGAAATCGTCACCGCGCCGAACGCCAACCCGAGCCGGGACTGGCTCAAGCTCGTCAAAACCCAGCAGGCCAAGGCCAAGATCCGCCAGTGGTTCAAGAAGGCCAACCGCGAGGAGAACATCGCGCGCGGCAAGGAAATGCTCTCGGACGCCGCCAAGCGCCAGGGCAGGCAGCTCGGGGAGCTGACCAAGAAGGAATACTGCGAGGATCTCCTCAAGCGCTTCAACATGGGCGACCTCGACGATGTGTACGCCGCCATCGGCTACGGCGGCATCACGACGGGCCAGGTGCTGCACAAGCTCATGGAGCAGCTCAGGAAAGAGGAGCGCGCGGCGCAGCTCGCCGTCAAGCTCGAGCAGAAGGAGGAGCAGCGCGTCGCGGACGCCACGCACAGCCACGGCATCATCGTCAAGGGCGAACCCAATATGAGCGTGCGCTTCGCGCGCTGCTGCAGCCCGCTGCCCGGCGATCCGATCGTGGGCTACATCACGCGCGGGCGCGGCGTTTCCGTGCACAGGCGGGACTGCACCAACGTCGAGGACCTCATGCAATCGAGCGAGCGCATGATCGAGGTCGAGTGGGCGAGCACCGAAAAGGCCGCCTTCCCCGTGAGCATCCACATCGTCTCGGACGAGCGCGCGGGGCTTCTCATGGATATTTCCCAGCTCCTCTCCAACCTCAATATCAGCATACTCTCGATGAACGCCAAGACCACGGACGACACCGTCACCGTCCGGATGAGCTTCAAGGTGACGGGCGCGGACCAGCTCAACAACATCATGAAGGGCATGAGGAAGGTGCGCGGCGTACGCGAGGCGTACCGCCTCAACGTATAATCGCGTATCATGCGGAGGAATCGGGGATAGAATGAGGGCGGTCGTACAGCGCGTGAGCCGCGCGAAGGTCACGATAGAGGGAGAGATCCGCGGCGAGATCGGCCGCGGGTACATGGTGCTTCTCGGCATCGAGGAAAACGACCAGGATGCCGACCTCGCGTACATCTGCGACAAGCTCGCGGGCCTTCGCGTGTTCGAGGACGAGGCGGGCAAGATGAACCTCGCCGTCGCGGACGTCGGGGGGAGCATACTGCTCATTTCGCAGTTCACGCTCTACGGGGACGCCAGGAAGGGCAGGCGGCCCGGCTTCATCCGCGCGGCGCGCCCGGAAAAGGCGATCCCGCTGTACGAGCAAGCCATAGAAAGGCTCCGCCGCAGCGTTCCGGTCGCGCACGGCGAATTCGGGGCGGACATGCAGGTAGAGCTCGTCAACGACGGCCCCGTGACCATTTTATTGGACAGCGAAAGGAACTTCTGATGGAACTCGTCACACTGATCACAGGCCCCGTCGAGGTCAACACTTACATCCTGTTTGGGAAGAACGGGGGCGAATGCCTGATCGTCGATCCCTCTGATACGGACATGGTCGCGCAGGAGCTTGAAAAGCGGGAACTGAAACCCACGCACATACTTTTGACGCACGGCCATTTCGACCACATACTCTCGGTCGCGGATCTGCAGGAACAATACGGGGCGAAAGTCTGCATCCACGAGCAGGACGCCGCCGCGCTCACGGGAGGCCGCCTGAGCCTTGGCGCGATGATGGGCATGGGCGTTCGCCGCTGCGCGCCGGACATGCTCTTAAAGGGCGGCGAAACGCTCGACTGCGCGGGCTTTTCGGTGAAAGTGCTGCACACGCCCGGCCACTCGAAAGGTTCGGTCTGCTATGTGCTCGGGGAGGAAAAGCTGATCTTCTCCGGAGACACGCTGTTCCGTCTGAGCGTCGGCCGCACGGATCTTCCCGGCGGGGAAGCGAACGAGCTGTATTCCTCGATCGCATACTGCCTGTTCCGCCTCGAGGGCGAGTATGCGGTGTATCCGGGGCATATGGAGCAAACCTCGCTCGACTACGAGCGGCGGCGCAACCCCTTCGTCAACCGCTGGAGCCCGGATACATGGTGAGGCTCTACACCGACCATCCCGTCTACGCGAACGACATCGCCGACGAGGCGCGCCTGTTCGCCGGGCGGGAGGAGATCGTTCCATCCGACGGGGAGGACTGCGACATATCCATCACGCTGACGGAGCAGAACGGTTTCTGGCGCGCGACGGCAAAAGCGGATCTCAACGGGAAGCACGCGGAATATACGCTTGAACGCCCCGCGTATTCCGGCGAGGCGCTCGAGGTGAAGCGCCGCGAAAAACGCGCGATGAAGATCGCCGCCTTCCGGGCGCTTCGCGCCATTTACGGCTTTACGCCGCCGTGGGGCTCGCTCACGGGCATACGCCCGACGCGGCTGCTTCGCGAGCTCATCGAGCGCGAGGGCGAGGCGGAAGCCCTTAATATGATGGCAGAGGATTTCGACGTGTCGGCCGACAAGCTCGCGCTCGCGCGCGGCATCGTCGAGGTGCAGTCGCCCATGCTCGCGGGCCTTTCGGATTCCGTCGCGGACGTATACGTCAACATCCCGTTCTGCCCGACGAAATGCTCATACTGCTCCTTCCCCTCGAAGGTGCGCACGGCCGGGGACGACATGGACGCGTATCTTAGCGCGCTCGAAAGGGACATCGAACTCGGCGCCGCGCTTCTTCGCGACAGCGCCCGCTCCGTGCGCGCGCTCTATATCGGCGGCGGTACGCCCACCGTGCTGGACGCGCGCGAACTCGCGCGGCTCTTTGATGCGCTGCGCAGGCACTACGGGAATTTCGGGGGCGAATTCACGCTCGAGGCCGGCAGGCCGGACAGCATCACGAAGGAAAAGCTCGCCGTACTGCGCGCGTACGGCGTCACGCGCGTCTCCGTCAACCCGCAGAGCATGAACGCCAAAACGCTCGCCCTCGTCGGCAGGAGCCACACGCCCGGGGATGTGGAGCGCGCCTTCGCGCTCGCGCGCGAGGCGGGCTTTGACAACATAAACATGGACGTGATCGCGGGGCTGCCCGGCGAGGACGCAAAGGATATGGAATATACGCTCGAGCGCATCGCCCGGCTCTCCCCCGAGAGCCTCACCGTGCATACGCTCGCGCTCAAGCGGGCCTCGCTTCTTGTGACGGACGGCGAAGCCTTCCCCCTGCCGGAAGCGGCGCTCGCTGCGGAGATGCTGCGCCTGGGCGCGGCGTTCGCGCGAGGCCTCGGCATGCGGCCCTATTACATGTACCGCCAGAAGTTCATGCGCGGCAACCTCGAGAACGTCGGCTACGCGAAGCCGGGCTCTGAGTGCGTTTACAACGTGGACATGATGGAGGACGCGGCCTCGATACTCGCCCACGGCGCGGGAGGCATGACCAAGCGCGTGTTTGACGCGCAGCGCCGCGTCGAGCGCGTGCCCGCCCCGAAGGACATCGAAGCCTACGCCGCCAAGGTCGAAGCCCTGGCGGCGGAGAAGCGCAGTCTCTTTCTAGATTTTAATTAAAACTCAATCCGCCCTGCCCGCCTTGTAGGCCTCGTACACGCAGGATTGGTGGCGCGGGCACTCGGCGCTCGTCTCGTGCACCTTGGAGTGCAGCAGGTGGATGCAGAAATGCCCGTTGAACCCGTCGCCCGGCGTGGGGTCGACCATGTGGGGCATGGTGTGCATGCTCGCCGCCACGGTCTTGCCGTCGTAGGTGATCCAGATGGGCCTGCGGTTCCACGAATAGCCCTCGAAGCTCTTCATGATCTTCGCGTCGTAGGCCGTGCAGGGTTCGCAGTCCGCGTGATACCAGCCGCCGAAGCGCCGCGCGCGGAAGGATTTGCCGGTTCGCACATCCGTCACCGTGAAGCGCGCGCCCTTGGCGAGCCATTCCGCGCCGCCCTTGAACCAGTCGAGCAGCACGACGGTGCCCTTGAGTTTATAGAAATCCGCGTTGGCTTTTTCAACCTTGTTGCCGGGGTCGTAGATCGAGTCGAGCGTGAGCGTGCCCGCGACGCCGTCCGCCGAGAGGCCGATCGCCTGCTGGTATTCCTTGACCGCGTCGCGCGTAGACGTATCGAACACGCCTGTGACCGAGCTCTGCTTGGTAAGGAAGCCCCTGTCGTAGAGCGCCTGCTGGAGCTTTTTGACCTCCTCGCCCTGCATGCCCTGCTTGAGCATGCCCGCGCCCGCCACGCTCGAGGTGGTGATGGTAAGGTTCGTCCTGTGTATATAGCCCGCGCTGGTATCCACGACCGCGTAGTACCATTCGCCCAGGAGCGCCTTGACCTTGAGCCCCTGCCCTGCGCTGAGCGTCATCACGACGTAGGAATCCGCCGCGGGCCCGCCCATGAGCGCGGTGCCGTCCGTTTTGACGTACGCGCCGCGGCTGCCGGTGGAATTGACGAAGAGGTAGTCCTTGCGTATATAGCCCACGACGGAGCCCTGGTACATGACCTTGTACCAGTTGCCGTCCTCGCCGAGCACCTCGACCTCCTGCCCGCAGTTGAGTTCTGCGAGCGCGTCGGAGTCCGTGTCCGGCCCGGCGCGCAGCTTAACGCCGTCCGCGGTGACCTGGCCGGGCTCGCCCTGTTTTGCGAGCGTCACGGTCTGGCCCACCGGGGAAAGCAGCGTTGCCGCGATCAACAGCAGCGCGAGCAGCGCGCGCGGGATCAGCTTCGCTTTCATATCGGATTCACCTCCCTAAGAAGGGCGCCGAGCATGAGCGCGTCCCGCTCCATGACCTCGACCAGCCCCCTGTCGTAAATCCCGCTCGCCGGGTGGTAGAGCGGAAAAATCACGTACTTCTTCCCCGCGATCTCGACGGGCTCCGGCTTGCCGTGCGCCCCGCCGACGGGCAAAAGATTCCTGCCGCACAGCTTCGACACGCTATCGAGAGGCGTGTTGCCCAGCGTCGCGATCAGGCGCGGCGCGACAAGGGATATTTCCGCCTCGAGCAGGGGCAGCGCCCCGAGCGTTTCGCTGCGCTTGGGCGTGCGGTTCGACACGCTTTTCGGCTTGACGCGCGTGGGCCGGAACTTGACGGCGTTCGTCACGAACACATCGCCGCGCTCGATGTCGGCGAGCGCGAGAAGCGCGTCGAGCTGCTTGCCGGCCTTGCCGACGAACGGGCGGCCGCATTCGGCCTCCTCCCGCCCGGGCGCCTCGCCCACGAGCATGAGCGCGCTCGCGGGCTTTCCCGCGCCGAACACGGGATGCGCATAGTCGCCCCCGTCCCCTTCGAGCCGCCTCAGGCGCTCCCGCTCGGCCTCGTAGAGCGCTTCGAGCGCGTTCATCCGATGCCTCCCGGCGTTTGTGTCGGTTCCGGCTCGGGCTCGGGCGTGGCCGCGGGCGGGCTCGCCGCGAGTATCACCCCGTAGTTGTACTGGAGGCGCTCGGTATAGACGGCCGTCATGTCGTAATTGCCCGCGTTCATGAACTGCCTGAGCAGCGCGACGCCCGTTTCGAGCGTGCCGCGGTCGGTGGCTGAAAGGTTCTGCGCCGAGGCGAGGTATGCCTCCACCTCGTTGATGAGCGCCTGCGCCGCGGTCATCACGTCGCTGCTGAAGCCGCTCAGCCCGCCGCCCATGCCGGGCGTGTGCACGGAGCAGGCCGCGGTTTCCGCGTAGACGAGGTACGCTTCCGCCGTAAGGTCGGTAAAGACCGCGTTGGGCAGGTATTGCGCGATAAGCGCCTGGCCGTAGCGGCCGAGGAAGCTGTCGGGCCGGATCAGTATGAGGTCCTTCACCGTCACCTGGTCGGCGGGACAGTAGAGCGAGGCGGGCTGGCCGGAAGCGTTGCACACGCGCGCGAGCACGTGCATATCGCAGGGCTCCGTGGGCGCGTTTTCCGCGTCGAACCACTCCGTGACGGGCGTGTGCCCGTGGGGATCGGCGTAGCACGCCTCCGTCGCAAGCTTTCCGGAAACGGAACAGACCGTGCGCTGCACAAGGCCCATTTCAATGGGCGACGCGTCGATGATGAGCCTGTCGGGCCTGCCCTCGAGCAACTCCGACATGAACGCCTTCCAAAGCGGCGCGGCGACCTTGCCGCCGGAGGAGCCGCTCTCGAGCTTGACCGCGTAGTCGTCGTCGCCCACCCATACGACCGCCGTGTAGTAGCCCGTCATGCCCGCGAAGTAGGCGCTGCGGTAGTTCTGGTTGGTGCCGGTCTTGCCGGCGACCGTGATGCCCTCGATCTTCGCGCGCGTGCCCGTGCCGCTTTTGACGGCGTTGGTGAGCATATCCACGAGCAGCCACGCGGTCGTCTGCCGGAACGCCTGGCGCGACTCCTGCGCCGCCTTTGCGTCGAGTATCACCTTGCCCCCGCCGTCCACGACGCGCGTGTAGGCGATGGGCTCGAGCCAGGTCCCGCCGTTGGCGATGGCCGCGTAGGCGGCCGCCATTTCGACCGGGGTGATGCCCGTCGTGCCAAGCGCGAGGCCGGAGCCGGTCGCCCGCACGCGGGAAGCGTCCACGCCGAGGTTCACGAGGTATTTGGCGGCGATGGCGGGCGTGACGTACTCCATGAGCGTGCGCGCCGCCGCGACGTTGAGCGAGGAAACGATGGCGCGCCGCATCGACACGAGGCCGATAAAGTCGTCGTCCCCGATGTCGGGATAGCCGGTTTCGGTATCCCAGCCGGCGATGGCTTCGGGTATGTTGGCGATGACTGAGGCGGGGCTCATGCCAAGGTCCAGCGCGGGGCCGTACACCGTGAGCGGCTTGATGGACGAGCCGACCTCCATGCTCGTGGACTGGTAGGCGCGGTTGAAGCCCTTGCGTATGGTCGGCTCCTCCCGTCCGCCGACGACGGCGCGAAGCTCGCCCGTGTGCTGGTCTATGACGACCGCCGCCGCCTGCGGCTGCACGGCGTCCGTATCGGCGCTCGGCGTGCCGGAAAGGCCGGGATAATCCTCCCACTCCGCGAGGGTCCGCTGCACGCTCGATTGGACGCCGGGGTCGATGCACAGGTAGATCTTATACCCGCCGCGCGAGAGCTCGTTCTCCACGGCGGAGCGGTTGGCGGAGGTGTCGAGCATGCCGCGCTGCTCGAGTATGTCCGAACAGATCTGGCGGATGGCGTATTCGATGTAGTAGAGGTTCTCGTAGGCGTTGTTCACGCGCGCGGAGGTTTTGAGTATGGTCACGGTGTCCGCAAGGGCGGCGTCGCGCTGCTCCTTGGAGATGAGGCCCGCGCCGTACATGCGGTTGATCACCTTGTCTGTGCGGGCGTTGGTGATGTCCATCTTGTTCTGGCCGACCTTGTCCCCGCTCGTGTAGACGCGCTCGTAGGTGTTCTTGCGCGGGTCGGTCGTGTTGGGGCTCTGCACCATGCCCGCGAGCATGGCGCACTCGCGTATGGTCAACTCCGAAAGCTCCTTGCCGAAATAATCCTTCGCGGCGGCTTTGACGCCGTAGTTGGATTCGCCCAGGAACACGTCGTTGAGGTAGGCCTCGATGATGTCCTGCTTCTTCATGACCTTCTCGATCTCGAGGGCGAGGAAGGCTTCCTGTATTTTGCGCTTATAGGAAACCTCGCTCGAGAGGAGCTTGTTCTTGACAAGCTGCTGCGTAATGGTGCTGCCGCCCGCGTCGGACGAGGCCGAAAGCGAGCCGACCACCGCCGCGAAGAAGCGCTTGTAGTCCACGCCGTTGTGCTTATAGAAGCGCACGTCCTCTATGGCGACGACGGCGTTGACGAGCATATCGGGGATCTCGCCGATGTCCGCCCAGTCCCGGTACTCGAGCCCCTCGAAGGTCGAGAGCAGGTTGCCGTCCATGTCATAGATGTAGGAGGTGCGGTCGCTCTTTGTCAGCAGGGAGGTATCCAGCTCCGGCGTGGTATCGACATACGCCTTTGCGACGCCAAGCACGAGCCCCGTGCCCGCGCAGCCGATCAGAAGGAGCGCCAGCACCAGGAACCGGAACGTCGAGAACAGCACGGCCAGAGGGAACGGGCGGGGTTTCGTGCGCTCGACAAAAAGCTCCTCCTCGTGCGTCTGCGCGCCGCGGCGCGCCGGCGAGAGGGAGAAGGCGTTCATGAGCCGGTCGGTGATCTTTTTGAAAGCGCCCTTGAGCTTATCCTTCATGTTTTACGTCCTTATACCCGTCCGAGCATATTATAACACAGCGCAAACGCGATGCTCAAGCGGGGCGGGGCGCGCATATACTTAATTAACATGCGCGACATAATTCGGGAGGGTCTATGGCCGGGGAAATCGTTTGCCGCAAGCGCACGGGCGCGCGCAAAAAAATCATCGTCGTGCTTTGCATTGTGGCGCTCGCGGCGGCGCTCATCGCCGTGTGGCTCAACGCGGGCATGCACAAGGCCATGGAGGCGCTGGCGGTGTCGCGCGTGAAATCCGTGTCCGCGCGCGCGATGAACCAGGCGATACTCGACTGCCTCGGCGAATCGACCGACGGGGACTCCGTCATACGCGTGCGCGAAACGGGCGAGCGGGTCTACCTGCTCGAAACCGACGCATACCGCATGAACACGCTCGCCGCCAAGTGCGCGCAGGCCGCGCAGGACCTCATAACCGCCATGGGCGAGCAGGGCATCAGCATCCCCATAGGCACGATCACGGGCATCCCCTTCCTCGCGGGGCACGGACCCAAGCTCCGGGTCACGTTCACGCCCGCGGGCAGCGTGCAGAGCGCGTTCGATACGGAGTTCACCTCCTCCGGCATCAACCAGACGCTGTACCGCGTCAAGCTCAAGCTCACGGCGAGCGTGCAGATCGTCATGCCCGGAATCTACCAGGCCGTGAGCGTCACCACCGAGGCCTCCATCGCCGAGAGCGTGATCGTGGGCGAGGTGCCCCAGGTATACACAGACGTCGCCAATATCGACGACGCGCTCAACCTGATCCCGACGCAAACGCCGTAACGTTACAAATTCGCCATACAAATTTACGCGTGGCTGTGCTATCATATCGGTATGAAACGCATCGCCGCGCTGTTTTTGATCTTGCTGCTTTTCGCCGCCGCCCCCGCGCTGGCGGAGCCCTCGCCCTCCCCGGAGGACGCGGCGACCCCCGCGCAGGCCGGCATGTACGGCGAGCTGATCGCCTTCAACTCCACGGGCGAAACGGTCGTGCGCATACAGATCAGGCTGCGCGAGCTCGGATACTTCAGCTATAAGCCCACGGGCAATTTCCAGAACATGACGGTCGAGGCGACAAAGGCCTTCCAGCAGAAGCAGACCGACAAAAACGGCCTGCCCATCATCGCCGATGGCACCGTGGGCACGCAGACGCTCGGCATCATATTCGGACACAACGCCGTGCGCGCGGACATCGCCGCCGCGATCCCCATAGGCCCGGCGCTTTCCGGTACGCCCGCGCTCACGGGCGAGCTGGTCGAGTGGAGCGAGGTCGGGGGGCTGCTCGCCGAGGGGAACAGCTATACCGTGCACGACTATAACACGGGCGCGACGTGGAGCATGGTCTTTACCGGCGGCGAGAATCACGCGGAGATGGAATGCGCCTCCGCCACGGACACCGCCGCGTATCTTACGGCGTTCGGGAACGCGTTCAACTACTCCAAGCGCCCCGTCGTCATCGAGATCGGGGAGCGCAAAATCGCCGCCTCCCTGCAGGGTTACCCGCACGGGGACGACGAAATATCGGGCAACGACATGGCGGGCCACGCCTGCATGTTCTTCAACGGCAGTTTCTCGCATGTGGGCGGCCTGCCGGACGTGGAGCACCAGGCGATGGTTTATAAGGCCGCGGGACGGGCGTAGGGAACGAAGAACAATCTTCGCGATGGGAAATTTTCTTCCTTTTAGCCGTTGGGGACGGTTCTCTGCGACGTTCCGTTTGATGCGTCGGAGACGGTTCTCGGCGGCTTTCCATGGGTCGTCTTCCACAAAACGGCGGTGATTGCCGTCGCGCACATCACCCTCTTACACCGAAAACCGTCCCCTGAGAGGAACGAAAGGTTCTTCTCCGCACAGGGGACGGTTTTGCGTGCATGAGGGTAATTGGAGAATGGAGAAGGTTGCGCCTGAGCGGGAAAAGCAACCTCGGGAACAGGGCGGAACCGTCCCCAACGCTTCAAAAAGCGGAATTTTTCCCGCCCGCAGTCGGCGTTCTTTAATTGTCAATTGTGCCATTGTCAATTGTCAATTCTCAAATGCCTCCTCCCCCGGCTTCTCCCGCAGCCTGCCGCGCATCGCGGCGAGCAGCTTGTTTTCGAGCCGGGATACCTGCACCTGAGAGATGCCCAAAGCCCTGGCGGTTTCGCTCTGCGTCTTATCGAAGAAATAGCGCATCATGATGAGCGCGCGGTCCCGCGGCTGGAGCTCCCCGAGGAGCTCTTTTAATATGACGCGGTCGAGCGCGCCGGAAAGCTCCTCCTCGCGCGCGGGGACGACGTCCATCAACAGCGCGTCGGAATCCGCGCCGTAAGCAGGTTCGTAGATCGAGGAAACCGGCCTTGCCGCCTCGAGCGCGCGCGCAAGCTCCTCCGGTTCGACGCAAAGCTGCTCGGCGATCTCGAGTATGCCCGGCTCGCGCCCGAGCTTCACGAGCAGCGCTTCCCGCGCGGACGCCGCCCGCGCGGCGAGCTCCCGAAGGCTTCGCGACACCTTGATGATGCCGTCGTCGCGAAGAAAGCGCTTGATCTCCCCCGCGATCATCGGCACCGCGTAGGTCGAGAAGCGCACCTCATAGCCCGCGTCGAAGTTGTTGATCGCCTTAACGAGCCCCATGCAGCCGATCTGGAACAGATCGTCATATTCGCAGCCCTTGCCGAGGAAGCGCCGCACGATGGATTTGACCAGCGCCGTGTTGCACACGACGAGCCTCTCCTGCGCCTGCTCCGAGCCGCCCTGCGCGCGGGCGATCAGCGCGAGCGTTTCCTCGTGGGAAAGCGGCTCACGCTCATCCATCGTCCCTCACCGCGCTGACGCGTTTTTTCATGGAAACCGTCGTGCCGTAGCCCGGCATGGAGCGCACCTTGACCTCGTCCATGAACGCCTGCATGACCGAGAAGCCCATGCCCGAGCGCTCAAGCTCCGGCGCGCTCGTGTAGAAGGGCTGCATCGCAAGCTCGATGTCGTCTATGCCGCGGCCCGTGTCGATGACGTCCACGGAAAACACGCTGCCCTCGACGGAGCAGTTCATCGTGACCGTGCCGCCGCGGTTGCTGTAGCCGTGAATGATGGCGTTGGTCACGGCCTCGCTCACGGCGGTGCGGATGTCTGTAAGCTCCTCGATGGTGGGATTCAACTGCGCGGCGAACGCCGCGGCGATGGTGCGGGCGAGCGACTCGTTCTGCGAGATGGCGGAGAAGCTCGCGTTCAGGTTGTTTTTCATAGTTCGATCCCTCCCTGCGCGTCCCTGCGCTCGCACAGCGCGTATACGCCCGCCATGCGCAAAATCCTGTCCACATGCTTGTTCGCGCCGCGAAGCGCGAGCCTGCCGCCCCGGCGCGAGAGGGCCCGGTAGCGCCCGAGTATGACCCCGAGGCCGGAGCTGTCCATGAATGTGACGCCGGTGAGGTCCAGTTCCAGCTCGACGATCCCGGAGTGCGTGATGAGCGCGTCGAGCGCCGCGCGCGTTTCCGCCGCGCAATGGTGATCGAGTTCGCCTGTGAGCCGCGCGACGGCGCGCGTGCCCACGGTTTCCGAGCGTATCTGCATATTCCGCCTCCTGAGTGGATTAACAAGATTGATTTCGTCGCGCGAAATTCGCATCCTGCATAGTATAACCACTATGATTGGCATATATACGCGAGTTATGGGGAACGGGGAATAATTGAAAATGGCCAATCGGGGAACGCCGTCCGCGGGCGGGATAAACTTGTTTTAAACGGGATGAAACAAAAACGGCCCGCGCGTTCGCGCGGGCCCCAGCCCGTCGAAAAAGCCCGATCGAGCATCAAGCGGCGATCGGGCTTTTGCTTTGTGGAGCGGGAAGCAGAAAAA
>MWBW01000041.1 GCA_002069725.1 Firmicutes bacterium ADurb.Bin248
TGACGATGCAGGCGGCTATCAAGGCGCAGGTGGGAGAGCAGGCGTATGCCGTGCTGTTGCCGCTGAATGAGTTCGAGCCACTGTTGGCGTTGTCGCTGCAACAGGCCGAGCCCCTGCTGCGCGAGGGTGGACGCTACGGCAATTTTCGACATCCTGATTTGCAACGTAGCTTGGCCTTCTACGCCAGGATGTTCGAACTAGGCTATGCGCCTCGTGCCAGCAACACCCAAATCGCCAATCCTTGGACGGAATTCGGGCGTGGGTACTTCAGCTTCTATATTTCCGGTCCCTGGAACATCGCCGAATTCCAACAGCGTCTGCCGCCCGAATTGCAATCGGCGTGGATGACCGCGCCGCTGCCCGGTCCGGACGGGCCGGGCGCGTCCATTGCGGGTGGTTCCAGCTTGGTGATCTCAAGGCAATCTGCGCAGCCGGACTTGGCTTGGCGACTGATCGAATATCTCAGTGAGCCTGCCGTGCAGCGCGCCTTCCATCAACGCGTGGGCGACATGCCACCACGGCGCAGCAGTTGGGATACGTCCAGTCTGGCAGATGATGTCTACGCGCAGGCATTTCGAGACCAACTGGAGCGCGCCAAACCGCCGCCTGCGGTACCGGAGTGGGAGCGTATCGCCACCGAAATGCGCCTTGTCGGCGAGTTGCTGGTGCACGGCAAACTGGATGTGGCAGGCGCCGCCGATGAGCTTGATCGCCGCACCGACCGGATTCTCGAGAAGCGGCGCTGGATGCTGCAGAACGGTTCGCTGGATAGTCCAGTCATGGAGGAGCGTCCATGACGGCAAGTCGCGCTGCCTGGTGTTTCATCAGCCCTGCATTGCTGGTCATCGGGGTGTTCTTTCTGTTGCCAGCGGCAGCTTCTCTGCTGCTGAGCCTGACTGACTTCGATCTTTATGCACTGGCTGATCCGGCCAACCTGCGCTGGGTGGGTTTTGCCAACTACCTCGAATTACTGCAACGGCCACTGTTCTGGCAGGCTTTGGGGAATACGTTGTATTTCGTCGTCGTCGGCGTGCCGGTTTCGATGGGTGTTTCGCTGCTAGCGGCAGTTCTGCTTCAGGATAGCGCCGCGCGTTGCAGAGCATTTTTCCGCACCGCTCTGTTTGCACCTGTCGTGACCACGGTGGTGGCAGTAGCGGTGATCTGGCGCTACCTATTTCACACCCGCTACGGCTGGATCAACCATGTGCTTGCTGGTGTCGGGATCGACCCCGTGGACTGGTTGGGGGACCCGCACTGGGCCATGCCGACACTGATCCTCTTCGCGGTTTGGAAGAACTTCGGCTACAACATGATCATCCTGTTAGCTGGATTGCAGGCTATTCCCGCAGACCTTTACGAAGCTGCGCGCATTGACGGAGCGAATCGCTGGCAGCAGTTCCGACACATCACCTTACCGAGTCTGCAGCCCATGTTGATGATGGTGGCCATTCTCACCACAGCGGGCTATTTTCAGTTGTTCGCCGAGCCCTATGTCATTACCGAAGGCGGGCCAGTTCAGAGCACCTTGAGCGTTCTCTATCTGATGTTTGAAGAGGGCTTCAAATGGTGGAATCTCGGCATGGCGTCAGCGGTGGCTTTCAGCTTGTTTGCCCTGATGCTGTTCGTCACCCTGATACTCACTCGTCTGTTTCGGAGTCGCCACGAATGAGCGTGCCGGTTTCGCGAAGCGACTGGGCGGGCGTTCTGGTCAATGGTGCATTGGTGGGCTTTGCGGTCGCCAGCTTGGCGCCCTTGGTTTGGATGTTGTCGGTGTCCTTCATGCCAGCAGGTGAAGCAAGCTCACTGCCTCCACCCTTGCTGCCCAGTGCGCCGACATTGGACAACTACCGCTTGTTGTTTTCGCGGATGGGCATTGGCAGCTATGCCTTGAATAGCCTGCTGATCGCACTGCTGGTGACGCTGCTGTCGTTGTTGTTCAACACGTTGGCGGGATACGCCTTCGCCAAGTTGACGTTTCACGGCCGCGAGCGACTGTTTCAGAGCTTGCTCGGTGCCTTGGTGATTCCAGCACAGGTCGCAATGATGCCGCTGTTCCTGTTGTTGAAGGAAATGGGTCTGGTCAACAGTATCGGCGGTGTTGTTGTGCCTGCCATGGCCAGCGTGTTCGGGATTTTTTTGGTGCGGCAGTACACGCGCGGGATTCCTGATGAACTGCTTGAGGCTGCACGCATCGATGGTGCAGGCGAGTTCCGCATCTTTTGGCAGATCGTGTTGCCCCTGCTCAAACCGGTCCTGGTGACGCTGGCCACGTTCACCTTTCTCGGCAGTTGGAATGACTTCATGTGGCCGCTGATCGTACTCAGCGACAGTGGTTTGCACACCTTGCCGGTAGCGCTGTCGAACCTAGCGCGTGAGCATGTGCAGGACAGCGAACTGATGATGGCCGGGGCTGTGTTGACCGTGCTGCCGGTCCTGCTGTTGTTTCTCGCTCTGCAACGCTACTACCTGCAGGGACTGCTGCTTGGCAGCGTGAAAGGGTGATCGCGAATGAATCGAGTCATTTCCCGGCCGGGTGACTGGCACGACTGGCTGCGTGCCATGCTCTGCAGCCTGATAGGCGTGTTCCCGGGTGCCTTCGTTGTTGCGAGCGAAGCGGAGGAAGCACCGACGATTCTTCTGGACGATTTCGACACGCTGCTTGACTGGCGCGCGGAAGGAACGGACGAAGTGGGTGCGGTGCTGCGCTGGGTTGATGGTGTGCAAGGCCGCGCCATGTGTCTCGACTACGATTTCAGTCGCGCGTCCGGCTTTGCGCTGGCACGCCGCGAGCTGCCGCTCGACTTCCCGCAAGACTTTGAGTTGCGGTTCTCTCTGCGCGGTCAGGGTGGTGCGAATCACTGGCAGTTCAAGCTGGTGGATGACAGTCGCGAGAACGTCTGGTGGGTCAGTCGGCCCGAGTTCCGGGTGCCGAAGGACTGGACCCTGCAGCGCTACAAACGTCGCCATATCGACTTCGCCTGGGGGCCGACAGCTCAGCGGCACCTGCGCCAATCGCGCTATCTGGAACTGACCGTGGCGGCGGGCAGTGGTGGTGGCATCGGCAGTGTCTGCGTGGATCAGTTGAGTTTGCAGGCGCGACAGCCGTTGCCGCCACCGCCGGTGCCGGTGTGGCTGAACGTCGAGACAGGGCAAGTCTCCGCAAGCGCTGACGCGCAGGCCAACCTGGCGCGCGCGCTGGATGCGAAATTGGAGACGGCGTGGGTCAGCAGCGACGGATCACCTTCCAGCTTGCTGCTGGATCTGGGGCAGCCGCGCGAGTTCGGTGGCGTGGTATTGCGTTGGATGCCGAATCAGGGTGCGCGCGACTACGATCTCAGCCTTTCGGATGATGCGGTCGAATGGCGCAAGGCGCGCACAGTGCGTGGCGGTGACGGCGGCGTCGATCCACTTCTGTTGAGTGAGTCCGAAGCACGTTTTCTGCGACTCGACTTGTTGCGTCCGCAGGCGGGTCGCTATGCGCTTGCCGAGTTACAGGTGCGCGATCTCGCCTTTGGGCAGAGCGCCAATTCGATGTTGCAGGTCTTGGCCAGCGAGTCGCCGGTCGGTCATTACCCGCGCGGCTTCTCTGGTCAACAGACCTATTGGACGGTGCTTGGCGTCCCGGGTGGTCGCACGCAGGCTTTGCTTTCCGAGGATGGTGCGATCGAGCCGTATCGCGGTGCGTTCTCGGTCGAGCCCCTACTGATGGTCCGAGATGTCGCACAGCCAGCAGGCTGGCGGGTGCTGAGCTGGTCCGACGCGACGATCTCGCACAGTCTGCGCGATGGTGACTTGCCGATCCCCAGCGTACATTGGCAACTGCCTCAAGCGCTGGCATTGCAGGTCACGGCCTTCGCGGATGGCAAGGCGAGCGAACCGCAATTGCTGGCGCGCTATCGCCTGCAAAACGTGTCCGCAGCGCCGCAGGAGATCGTCCTCGCGCTGGCCCTTCGTCCGTTGCAGGTGAATCCGCCGGTTCAGTTTCTCAATACGCCCGGAGGCGTCAGTCAGGTGCGGCAACTGGCGCTGACGGCGGATAGCGCACGGGTGAATGGTGCCTGGGCCGCGCACGCACTGCGACCAGCGCAGGTCATCGCGGTGCGCGGCTTTGATCAAGGCGCGTTGATGGACTGGCTGCCTGCCTTGGCATCGACGTGCCTGACAGACAACGCACCCCCCTGCGCGACCGCATCGACATCGCTGCAAGACCCGACCGCGCTGGCTAGCGGTGCGTGGCTGTATCGCGTGAAGTTGTCACCCGGTGAACACTGGGAAACCGCGCTGCAGTTGCCGATGCAAGCAATCGATGGTGCATCAGTGACGCTCGGCGGAATGACCGATCTGGATGCGCGCGAGAGGGCGGTGGCAGAACAATGGCGTGCGTTGGTGGATCGCACGCGGGTAGATATTGAAGCCGCGCCCGAGATCGGTGGCAGTTTGCGCACCGCACTGGCGCATATTCTGATCAATCGCCATGGCGTGGCGATTCAACCTGGCACGCGGTCCTACAGCCGTTCGTGGATTCGTGATGGTGCGATGACGTCCGGCGCGTTGATGCGACTTGGTCATGCGGACGCCGCGCGGGACTTTCTCGACTGGTTTCTGCCGTTCCAATTCGACAGCGGCAAAGTGCCCTGCTGCGCGGATGCGCGCGGCGCTGACCCCGTACCCGAGCATGACAGCCACGGCGAGTTGATCTACCTGATCGCCGAACTGTTCCGCTTTGATCGCGACAAGGACGCACTGCGCAGGCGCTGGCCTTCCGTGAAAGCGGCCATCCAATACATGGACGCGCTTCGCGCCAGTGAGCGCAGTGAGCGCAACCAGACCGCAGACCGATCCGCCTATTTCGGATTGCTGCCACCTTCGATCAGCCACGAAGGTTATTCCGACCGGCCAGCCTACGCGTACTGGGACAATTTCTGGGGCTTGTTGGGTTACAAGGACGCGGTCGACATTGCCGACGCATTGGACTTGCGCGACGAGGCAGGACGCATCCGCAACGCGCGCGATGGGTATCGCAAGGATCTTTACGCGTCGCTGCAGGCAGCGATGCAACACCATGAAATCAACTTTTTGCCGGGGGCAGCGGATCGGGGTGACTTCGACGCGACTTCGACTACGATCGCTCTGGCGCCGGGTGGTGAGACTGCCATGCTGCCGCAGGAGGCCTTGCGAGCTACCTTCGAGCTTTACTGGCAGCACTTTGTCGCGCGTCGTGAGGGACGCAGCGACTCCACGTTGTACACGCCCTACGAATGGCGTGTGGTCGGCAGTCTGTTGCGGCTCGGTTGGGTCGACAAGGCGCAGCAGGCCGTGCAGTACTTCATGGCGGATCGACGTCCGGTGGCCTGGAATCAATGGGCCGAAGTCGTGGTGCATGACCCGCGCAAGTCGCATTTCATTGGCGACATGCCGCATGGCTGGGTGGCCTCCGACTTTATTCGCAGCACGCTGGATATGCTCGCCTACGAGCGCGAGTCGGATCAAAGCATGGTGTTAGCAGCCGGCGTGAGCGCTACGTGGCGAGCGGGTGAGGGCGTGCGAGTTCAGGCACTGCGCACACCTTGGGGGGCGCTGAGCTATTGGCTACGCGCGCACGGTGAACGTCGGGTGATGCTGCATGTCGAGGCCGGGCTGGATATGCCGCCGGGTGGTTTGCGCTTCTGGTTACCTGACCATCCGCACGCCAAGTTGGCGGCGCCGCAGGCATCAATTGAGCTTGAATCACGCGATGGACATCAGGAATGGGTGATTCGTGCGCTGCCTGCCACACTGGAGTTGCGCTGGTGATTCGGCAGACGAAGGGCGCCGCCAGCGCACCTTTGCCGCCAGTGCTGCCTGATTCAATGCCGCATAGTCGACGTGCCGATCGTCGCCCTGGTGTTCAGTTCGCCGAATGACGGCGCTGTGCGAAGAGCCATGTCCACAGCGCCGGGCTGGCGTAGGCGGCATCCCAAGCATTGTGATTGGCATCGGCAAACTCGGTGTATTGCACGGGATGTCCCGCCGCTTGCAATGCCGCGAAAGTCTGTCGCGAGGCGTGTGGCGGAATGATGTTGTCGAGCGCCCCATGGAATAGCCAGACCGGCGTTGGCGGCAGGGTCTGCGCGAGGCTGGCGTAGGGGTCGATGCCATTGGCGGGCAGGGCGTGCACGCGCAGGTCGTCGCGGCCAGGCGGCGGTATCACCCCGGCGCAGACTGGCACCAGCGCGGAAAAGCGTTCGGGAGCACGCAAGGTCACTTCCCACACCCCATAGCCACCGCGTGACATGCCCGTCAGATAGATGCGATCCGCATCGACCGGAAACTCTTGCTCGACAAGGTCGATGGCCGCCAACGCGGCCGCACTCTGATCGCCCGACCAATCGCTATCCAGCGGTGCTTGCGGAAACACCGTGATGGCGGGAAATTCCGCGCCGTGCGCACGCACATAGGGGCCGAGGCCACTGCGTGTCTGGGCCTCGCCATCACTGCCGCGTTCGCCGGATCCGTGCAGGAACAGCAGCACCGGGTAGCCTTCACTCGGCGCGGGTAACGCTGGAACAAAGATGGCCACCGGATAGTAGGTGGTACCTACCTGCACGCCGCGGTGCAGCCACTGAGCACTCTCGGCCGACGCACTGGGGACATCGGCGCCCTGCATGGACAGAACGGCGCTCAGCAACGCAATCGCGACTTGCATCACTCGCCCTCATCGTCGAGCACTGTGCCGTTGCTGGCGACGATGCGCGAGTACAGCCGCATGCTGTCCTTCGGGGTGCGTTGCTGGGTTTCGAAGTTGACATGCACCAGGCCGAAGCGCTTCGAGAAGCCCAAGGACCACTCCAGATTGTCGAGGAAGGACCAGCCGAAGTAGCCGCGCACATCCACGCCCTGCGCGATGGCGGCGCGGATCGCGTTGAGATGACTGCGCAGGTAGTGGATGCGCAGCGGATCGTGGATTTTTCCATCCGGCGCATTCGGCGGATCGTAGAAGGCCGAGCCGTTCTCGGAGGGCGTGGCCGTCGTCACGCGCGCGGGCGCCCGCCACATACTCGACAAGACCGGCAAGGAGATCCCGCTCGACTGAGTCTGTCCGTCAAACACGGACTGCTGTTTTTACGGGCAGAACGCAGGCCGTGTTTTTGTATGCTTATCAGCCGTTTTTTTCATAGCGCTGTTGTATTCGGACGAGCGCGGGGATATAATTTGTGTGTGAGGCAAGGACACATTGTCTCGCCAAATCCATGAAAAGAGGCGTCATATGCAAGGCATGATGGATGCGCTCGTCAAGCGCGAAGACGGCAAGGGCCTCGACTTGGTCAAGGTGCCCGTCCCCGAGCCCGGCATCGGCGAGGTTCTGATCAAAATCCACAAAACCGCGATCTGCGGCACGGACGTGCATATCTACAACTGGGACCCCTGGAGCCGGCAGCACATCCGCCCGCCCATGACCATCGGCCACGAGTACGTCGGCGAGATCGCGGCGCTCGGCCCCGGCGTGCACGATTACCGCGTCGGCCAAATCGTTTCCGGCGAGGGGCACATCGTCTGCGGCCACTGCCGCAACTGCCGCGCGGGCAACGGCCACTGGTGCAAGTTCACCAAAGGCGTGGGCGTCGACCGGGACGGCGCGTTCGCCGAATACCTGCGCATCCCCGAAACGAACGTGATCGCCATTTCAAAGGACATCAGCGAGGACATCATCTCATTCTTCGACGCGTACGGCAACGCCGCGCACACGGCCACGATGTTCGACGTGGTCGGCGAGGACGTGCTCATCACGGGCGCGGGCCCCATCGGCATGATGGCGGCCGGAATCTGCAAGCAGAACGGCGCGAGGAGGATCATCATCACCGACGTCAACGACTACCGCCTCGCCATCGCGAAAAAAATGGGCGCGAGCCAGACGGTCAACCTCAAGCACGAGAATCTCGAGGACGCCATGAAAAACCAGGGCATGGTCGAGGGCTTCGACGTGGGGCTCGAGATGAGCGGCAACGGCGCGGCGCTCAACCAACTCCTGAAATCCATGCGAAACGGCGGCAAGGTTGCGCTGCTCGGCATCGCGGGCCCCGGCACGGTCATCGACTGGAACGACGTCATATTCAAGGGGCTGACGCTTCAGGGCATTTACGGGCGCAAGATGTACGAAACGTGGTATAAGATAATCGCCATGATCGAGGCGGGGCTCGACCTCAACCCGATCATCACGCACCGCTTCCATTATACGGAATTCGAGCAGGGCTTCGCCGCGATGAACAGCGGCGAATCGGGGAAGGTTATCCTCAACTGGGCATGACGAAGGAGGCAGCATGAAACGGGCATACGAAACATTCCGCAATGAGCTGGAAAACATCCGGGCCGCCGGCACCTACAAGCAGGAGCGCGTCATCACGACCGAGCAGAGGGCGCGCATCGACACGACCCAAACAAAGGGCGTGCTCAACATGTGCGCCAACAACTACCTCGGACTTTCCAACAACAAAGAGATCATCGAAGCCGCCAAGGCGAGCTACGACAAATGGGGTTACGGCCTTTCCTCGGTTCGCTTCATCTGCGGCACGCAGCAGATCCACAAGGAGCTCGAGCGCAAGCTCGCGGACTTCCTGGGCATGGACGACGCGATCCTCTACACCTCCTGCTTCGACGCGAACGGCGGGCTTTTCGAAACGCTGCTGGGCGAGCAGGACGCGGTCATATCCGACGAACTGAACCACGCGAGCATCATCGACGGCGTGCGCCTGTGCAAGGCGAAGCGCTTCCGCTATAAAAACAGCGATATGGCCGACCTTCGCGCGCAGCTCGAGGCGGCGAAGGACTGCCGCGTCAAGCTCATCGCGACGGACGGCGTGTTCTCGATGGACGGCTTTATCGCCAAGCTCCCCGAAATATGCGGCCTCGCGGACGAATACGGCGCGCTCGTCATGGTGGACGACAGCCACGCGGTCGGCTTCATGGGCGAACACGGACGCGGCACGCACGAGGCCTGCGGCGTCATGGGCAGGGTGGATATCATCACGGGCACGCTCGGAAAGGCCCTGGGCGGCGCGAGCGGCGGCTATACGGCCGCGCGGCAGGAGGTCGTGGACCTGCTGCGCCAGCGCTCGCGCCCGTATCTGTTCTCAAACACCGTCGCGCCCGCGATCTGCGCGGCTTCGATCAAAGTGCTCGACATGCTCACGGAATCGACGGCGCTTCGCGACAAGGTGCACGAGAACACGCGCTATTTCCGCGCGGAACTGGGCAAGCTCGGCTTCGACGTGCCCGAGAGCACGCACCCGATCGTGCCCGTGATGCTCTACGACGCGCGTGTCGCGCAGGAGTTCGCCGCGCGCATGCTCGAAAAGGGCGTGTACGTCGTGGGCTTCTTCTATCCCGTCGTACCGCAGGGCCGCGCGCGCATCCGCACGCAGGTCTCCGCCGGGCACGCGAAGGAGGACCTCGATTTTGCGGTGCGCTGCTTCGCGGAAGTCAAGAAGGAAATGGGGATATAAGTGCGGCGGGGTAATTGACAATCAAAAAACGCCGCCTGCGGACGGGAACTGCGGGGCCGATTCGATGTCGGCCCTTTGATTTCATGCGCTTATACCCATGCATTGCATCCCCGCCGCGCATTTGCTATACTGAAAATCGCCGGAAAACCGGCGCCGCGCGGGCGTAGCCGAAAGGGGCGTGAGCATATGCGAAAAGAACTCAAAAGAAACTTGGCCGATTTTCTCAAGGATCTCCCCTCCGATCTCATAGGCGGCGCCCTGTACGCCGCGGGCATCTACAGCTTCGCCTCGGCCGCGCAGTTCGCGCCGGGCGGCATCGCGGGACTGTCGGTGATCGCGAGCCATTACACGGGACTTCCCATAGGCGTGCTCACGCTGCTGTTCAACATCCCGGTCATACTGGTCAGCTACCGCACGCTGGGCAAGTGGTTCCTATTCAAGTCGGTCAAAACCATGGCGTTTGTGACCGTGCTGCTCGACCTCGTGTTCCCGCTTTTGCCCGCCTATTCCGGCGACGCGATCATGGCCGCGCTTTTCGCGGGCGCGCTCTCGGGCGCGGGGCTCGCGCTGATCTACCGGCGCGGCTCGTCGACCGGCGGCACGGATTTCTTGATCATGAGCCTTAGAAAAAAGCTGCCGCACGTCTCGATCGGCACGCTCTCGATCATCACGGACGGCTGCGTGATACTGCTCGGCGGCCTCGCCTTCGGCCGCATCGACGCGGTGCTGCAGGGCATATTGATGAGCGTGGTCGCGACCGTGCTGATCGACAAAATCACCTACCGTCTCACGGCGGGCCAGCTTGCCGTCATCGTGACGGGCGAGGGTGAAAAGGTCGCCATGCGCATCAACGCCGACATCGAGCGCGGCGTGACCTCCCTCGAGGCGCTGGGTACGTTCACCGGCAGCGCGAGGCGGGTGCTCATCTGCGCATGCTCCCGCGCGGAGGCGCACCGCATCCGTAAACTCGTCTACGGCATAGACGCGGGCGCCCTGATCATGTTCTGCCCGTACGACGCGGCTTACGGCCTCGGCTTCCAGCCGCCGACGACATAACAAAAAGAATGGAATAAAGGAAAGCGAGGAAATAAAATGTTCCGTCAAATGAGAAGGATCCGTCAGCTGCTCTCGCAGGAGGATACCGCCGCCGTCATGGAGCGGTGCACGAACGGCGTTCTCGCGTGTTTGGGCGACGGGGATTATCCCTACGCGGTGCCGCTGAGCTACGTCTATTTCGACGGCAAAATCTATTTCCACTCGGCGAGGGCCGGGCATAAGATCGACGCGATCATGAAAAACTCAAAGGTATCCTTCGCGGTCGTCGACGAGGATACGATCGTGGGCGAAGAATTTACGACCTATTTTCGAAGCGCCGTCGCCTTTGGCAGGGCGCGGGTTGCCGAGGGAGACGAGCGGCTCGCGGCGTTCGGGGCGCTTGTGGAAAAGTATTCCGGAAACCTGCCCGAGCAGGCGCGGGCGAAGGCGGTCGCGGAATGCGAAAAGGCGCATCTCGTCGCCATAGACGTCGAGCACCTGACCGGCAAGGAAGCCGTCGAATACGTCAAGGCAAAAGGAAAATGACGCGGCGCCTTGCAATGAAAATCCGGCGCGGATAAAAAGGGTCCTCCCGAAAGAGGACCCCTTTGTCGCCCGCACCGTCAATCAGCCGGGCAGTCGGGCATGTGTCGCTGCCCTATGCAGGTTCACAGAGGTTTGGTCTCCTTATCGCCGCGCATTTCACGCTCCCTGTCGCGATTCGGTTCGGCCTGATCGTTCTGTCCGCCCTGCTTGTTGCGGTGCTTCCTCGAGAGATTTCTCTCCAAAGGCAGATACTCATCCTCATAGATGGGGCTCATTACGCGCTCCTCCTTTCAGACTATCTATGCGTATTGTTCCATCGCCTTAAAACGAATATGCCTGAATTCGATTTCATGCGGATTCATAAGATGGAAGCGCTGTGAGAGTCCATTAAATCTGCAATTTTCTTCTTGCAAATAGAAAGCCTTTCCGCTATAATAGCAATGTTTGAGCAAAACGTTACGCTACCGGTCGGTAAGGAGGTGTACTGCATGGCCAAGTTTTGTGAGGTTTGCAACAAAGGCGTCATGTCCGGCAATCTGGTCAGCCATTCCAACAGGAAGACCAGGCGCGGTTGGGCGCCCAACATTCAGTCCGTCCACGTCGTCGTCAACGGCACGACAAAAAGGATGAATGTCTGCACCCGCTGCCTTCGTTCCGGCAAGGTCGAGCGCAGCGTCTGATACGGCAAAGCGCATGAAGCCCCGCCACATCGGCGGGGCTTTTTACATGCTCCGGATCATCTGAAAACGAACAGCCGCACGACGATCACCGTCGCGCCGGAGAAGAGCAGCGAGAGCAGGAAGTCCACGCCGCAGCACAGCAGTATGATCGCCACGACCGCGAAAATCAGAGCGCTGCGCAGCGTTCTTCGCTTGATGCTGCCCTTTTTGATACATACCATCGACGGTCTTGTCTGCATACTGATCACGCCTTTCATGCTCCATAATACTCCGGCGGACGCCGTCATGTTCACCCGAAGGCTCCAAAGGGAATACATTGAGGCATGGAGGCGAGTATGGAAGATATTGTCGTTGACATCAACGATGTCAGTTTGATTTATCATGAGCGCAGCGGGGAAACGCCCGCTGTGGACCACCTCTCCATGCAGGTGAAGCGGGGCGAGTTCGTATCCGTCGTGGGCCCGTCCGGCTGCGGCAAGACGAGCGTGCTCTCGCTCATCGCGGGCATCATAGAGCCCTCCTCGGGAAGCGTCAGCATCGACGGCTTCAAGCCGGGTTACATGCTCCAGCGCGACCACCTGCTCGACTGGAGAAACGTCGAGGGCAACATTCTCTTGGGCCTCGAGGTGCAGAAAAACCTCACGCCGCAGACGCGAAACTGCGCGCTCGGCCTGCTCGATACCTACGGCCTTTCGGCCTTCGCCAAGCATTACCCGCGCCAGCTCTCGGGCGGGATGCGCCAGAAGGTTGCGCTCATCCGCACGCTTGCGACCTCGCCGGATGTGCTGCTACTCGACGAGCCCTTTTCCTCGCTGGATTATCAGACGCGGCTGCGTCTGAGCGACGAGGTATACGATATCATCAAAAACGAGCACAAGACGGCCATCCTCGTCACGCACGACATCTCGGAGGCCATCTCCATGAGCGACAGGCTGCTGGTTTTCACGAGGAGGCCCGCGCGCATCAAGAACGAGCATAAGATATCGCTCAGCCGCGGGGATACGCCCATCGCCCGCCGCAAGGCGCCCGAATTCAAGGATTACTTCGATGTGGTATGGAAGGAGCTCGACGTCGGTGAAGTCTGAAAAAGCTGCCGCCTACTCCCCCGAGCACGCGGCGTTTCTCAAAAAGCTCGAAAACAGGGATCGCTTCGTCACCATCGCGCGCTACGCGCTGCTTATATTGCTGATCGCCATGTGGGAGATACTCGCGCGCGTCGGCGTGATCGACTCCTTCATCGGCAGCTCTCCCGTGCGCGTCGCCCAGACCGTGGCGCGCCTGTACGCGGCCGGGGATCTGTTTTTGCATATCGGCGTCACGCTCTTTGAAACGGTCGTGGGCTTCCTGCTGGGCACGGCGCTCGGCACGCTCATCGCGATACTGCTCTGGTGGAGCCCCGCGCTCTCGCGCGTGCTCGACCCCTACCTTGTGGTGCTCAACGCGCTGCCCAAAATCGCGCTCGGGCCTATCCTCATCGTGTGGTTCGGCGCGGGCGTGAGCAGCATCATCGCGATGGCGCTGCTCGTATCCCTCGTGGTGACGATCATGAGCGTGCTCGCGGGTTTCAACGAGATCACGGGCGACAAGCAGCTCCTGATGCGCACTTTGGGCGCGACGAAAATGCAGATCTTCACCAAGGTCGTGTTCCCCGCCTCGGTGCCGACCATCATGAACGCGCTCAAGCTGAGCGTAGGCATGAGCTGGGTCGGCGTGATCGTGGGCGAATACCTCGTGTCGAAGGCGGGGCTCGGCTACCTGATCGTCTACGGCGGGCAGGTGTTCAAGCTCGACCTCGTGATGTCGAGCATCGCGGTGCTGTGCGTGCTCGCGGCGCTGATGTACTACGGCGTGGCGTATATGGAAAAGCGCCTCGCGTCGTGGCGCTACCATTCTTAATTTTCGATTAAAACGTTATGATCCTGGGACGCACATCGCCGTTTTCGATCTCGAGCACGGCGACGGAGCGTTTTCGCCCGAGTACCGGCCGCGAGGGGCTGCCGGGATTGACGAGCAGCATCGGCCCCTGCGCCGCGACGGATGAAACATGCGTGTGGCCGTAGAGCGCGGCGGCGCAGCCGAGCGCCTCCGCGCGCTCCGCAAGCGCCCACACGCCCGACTTTACGCCGTAAAGATGCCCGTGGGTCATGAATATGCGCGCGCCTGCGAGGGTGACGACCTTTTCCGTTTCGTAGCCGGGACTGGCGTCGCAATTGCCCCGCACGGCGTGGACCGGGGCCTTCAAAAGGCTCGCGAGCGCGCGCGCGTCGCCCGCGAAATCCCCGAGGTGGAGCGCGCAGTCGATTTCCCCCGCGGCCCGCGCGGCGAGGCGGATCTCCGAGAGCCCTCCGTGGCTGTCCGACATGACGAGGACCCGCATCACGAATTCCTTTCGGCCTCGAGCGCTTCCCGCAGCGCGCTGAGCGCGCGATAGCGGTGGCTGAGCGCGTTCTTCTCCGCCGCGTCCATCTGCGCGAAGGACTTGTCCAGCGGCGGATAATAGAAAAGCGGGTCGTAGCCGAAGCCGTTTTCCCCCGCGTTGGCGCGAAGCAGCACGCCCTCGGCCGTGCCCCGGCGGACGATCGGCTCCCTTCCTTTTCTCGCGAGCGCGACCGCGCTCACGAAGCGGCAGCCGCGCGCCCCGTCCGGCACATCCCGCATGGCCTCGAGAAGCTTTCGGTTGTTCGCCCCGTCGTCGTGCCCCTCGCCCGCGTAGCGCGCGCTGTGCACGCCGGGCGCGCCGCCGAGCGCGTCCACCATCAGCCCGCTGTCGTCGGAAAGCGCGGCGTCCGCAATGCCTTCGGCCGCGCGCAGCGCCTCCACGGCCTTTTTCAGGGCGTTGGCCTCGAAAGTATCCCCGTCCTCGACGACGTCGATGTCGAGCCCGGCTTCTTTGAGCGAGAATATCTCATCGAAATGACCGCCGAGAATCGCCCGGATCTCGGCGGTCTTGTGGGCGTTGTTGGTTGCGATCAAAAGCTTCATCGCGCTTCTCCTTCGTATACGGGTTTGGTTTGCGCCGCGGGCGGATGATATCCGCCCCTACACGGTTGTTTAAATCCGTTGGCGGGTTCCGGTTTCGCCGCGGGCGGATGATATCCGCCCGTGCATGGTCACCTGAATTCGTTGGCGAACACGGGCGCGGAGGTTTCCGTTACGAGTTCGCAGGGCTCGCCCTCGACCATAAGCTCGAGCCGGGAGATCTGCTCGATGCCGCCGATGGTGAGGAACAGCGTGTCATACGCGGCTTCGATGAGCCCCTCGGTATACTGCGCGCCGAGGAATTCCCCGCTCAGATCCACCGTGGCGACGCCCTCCTCGACCTTTACGGCGAGAAGCTCCGTCCCTTCCGGGAAGCAGCAGCGAAGCCCATCCGCCTGCGGCCCAAGTATCAGCTCGCGCACCGCGCTCTCGACGTTCGCCCCGCCCTCGATGTAGCGCGTCACGGGTACGTTGAGACTGCCCGCCGTGTTCGGGAAGTAGAGCGTGAGCGCCGACGCGCCCTCGGTCGAAGCGCTGACCTCGCCGTCCTCCGCGTTGAGCGCGAAGGGCGCCATGGCCTCCTTGAGCTTCGTGCCGCAGGGCAGCGCGCTGACCTTCTTGCCGTTGACGGTGATGGTCACGGCGTCTATGCGCGTGAACTCTGCGAGCGTGTTCACGATCGATTGGACCATGGCCTTCTCGGCCGCCGCGTCCTTGCAGGCGGAGAGGCCGATCAGGTCGACCACGGCGATGCCGTCGTCCCCGATGCGAAGCGTGTAGGTCGTGCCCTCGGGGATCAGCGCCTGGAGGCCCATTTCGCCCGTGTCCGCGCGGTTGTCGGCCGTGTCGACGAGGTAGCTCAGCGCGGCCTTGCCGATGCCTTCCTCCCACGGGATATCGCGCTTCACGGGCACGACGAAGCCGTCGTCGCTCATGTAATAGAGTATCGTCTGCCGGTAGCCCGTGTAGCCGCCGTTCTCTTCCGCCGAGGTCTCCTCCGCCGGGTCCTCGGCGGCCTCGCCCGCCTTCGAGCAGGCCGCGAGGCTTATGCACAGCGTTATGGTGAGAGCGATTGCCATCGCGACGCGCAATGCCTGTTTCATGGTATCCCTCCGTTTGCGTTATACCTATCCTTATTCCGCAAACATCGGGTTCATTCACGCGCGGGGCTCCCGTGCGAGGCGCTTTATGAGGGTTTCGTCGGGCGTCGCGTATACGGTGCGGTTGGTCGTGTAGATCACCATGCCGGGCTTCGCTCCGCCGGGCTTTTTGACGTATTTGCGCGGCGTGTAATCGACGGGCACGTTCTGGCTGCCGCGCGCCCTGCTGTAATACGCCGCGAGCGCCGCAGCCTCGCGCAGCGTCGCTTCCCGCGGCTCTCCCCCGCCCCGTATGACCACGTGCGAGCCGGGTATGTTCTTCGCGTGCAGCCAGATCTCGTTGGGAAGCGCCGTTTTGAAGGTGAGCGCGTCGTTCTGCGCGTTGTTCTTGCCCACGAGTATCTCCGCGCCGTCCGAGGACGTGAAGCGCATGGGCCGCGAGGGCGGCAGCTTCCGCTTCCTGCGCTCCCCCCTGTCCTTTTTGACGTAGCCCTCGGAACGAAGCTCCTCGATGAGCTCCTCGAGCTCGTTCTCGGCCGTACAGTTGGCGAGGTTCTCGAGCTGGCCCTCGAGATAATCGAGCTCGGCGAGCGTCTGGCCGCGCTGCATGGAAGCCATATCGCGCGCGGCCTTGAGTTTGCGGTACTTCCTGTAATAGCGCTGGGCGTTCTCTCCGGGCGTAATCTGCGGGTCCATCGGGATGCGTATCTGCGCGGGCGGGTCGCTGTAATAGTCGAGCACCCCTGCAAAATCCGCGCCCGGCGCGAGCCGGTGGAGATTCGCGGTCAAAAGTTCCCCGAAAAGGCGGTTTTTCTCGATGCTCTCGCCCGCGTTGAGCGCGTCCGCGTAAAGCTCGAGCTTCTTTTGGCAGCGCTCGATGTTGTTCAGAATGACCTTGCGCGCGCTCGTGCCGTGCCGCCTGACCCACTCCGTCCGCTCGCGCTGCTCGTAGAGCGCGTCGTATGCCGCGCCTACGGATTCCATGGGCGCGAAGGCTTCCCCCGCGGGCTTGAACGGGAGCACGTCATACGGCGCGCCGTCCTCCCCGAGCAGGAGGCAGGCTTCGGCCTTATGACTGATTTCGTCGAAAAAGCGCCCGAGCCCTTCCGCGCCGAAGCTTTCGAGCAGCGCCTCGGCGGTTTTCATCGAAATGCCGAAGAATTTCTGCGAGAGCGCTTTGGCGGGGTTCTGCGCGCCGGAAACCGCGTTGAGGAAATCCTCGCTCGAGGCGGCGCGCGGGTCGCGCTTCTCCTGCGCGGGCGGGAGCGAATATTGAAGTCCGGGCAGCATCGGCCGCGCGCCGGACATCGCGGGGCTGACGCGCTTGATGGCGTCGACGACCGTGCCGGACTCGTCGACGAGTATGATGTTCGAGTGCTTGCCCATGATTTCGCAGCACAGCGTGAAGCGCGCGGGGTCGCCAAGCTCGCTCGAGGCCTCTATGCCTATGGCGAGCACGCGGTCCATATCCGCCTGCTTGAAGGAGATGAGCCTCCCGCCCGTGACGCGCTTTCGAAGCAGCATGCAGAACATGGGCGCTTCCGCGGGGGACTGCTTTTTGTTTTCGCTCAGATGCACGCGCGCGTCGGACGCGGAAGCGTTGAGGAGCAGGCGATAATTCGCGCCCGCGCCCCGGACGGTGAGCATCAGCTCGTCCTTCTCGGTCTGCTGGATCTTGTCTATCCGGCCGCCGGACAGCGCGCGTTCGATCTCGCGCATAGAGGCGTACAGGCAAAGCCCGTCCATGGACATATCATTCCGCGGCGATCCTGTTGAGGAGGACGCCTATCCCTTCTATTTCGACTTCGACGACGTCGCCGGCCCGCATGGGGCCGATGCCTTCCGGCGTGCCTGTGGCGATTACGTCGCCGGGCAGAAGCGTCATGCACGCGGACATGTAGCAGACGAGCTTATCGACGTCGTGCGTCATGAGCGCGGTGCTCGAAGCCTGCCTGGTTTCGCCGTTGAGCCGCGTTTGAAGGCATACATTTCCCGCGTCGAGCTCTGTTTCGATCCACGGGCCTATGGGGCAGAACGTATCGAAGCCCTTGCCGCGCGTCCACTGGGGGTCGCCTTTTTGGATGTCGCGCGCCGTGACGTCGTTGAGGCAGGTGTAGCCGAAGATGTAATCGCGGGCCGTCCCCGGCGCGACGCAATGCGCGCGGCATCCTATGACCACGCCGAGCTCGCCCTCGTAGTCGAGCCTTTGGCTCAGCTTCGGGTAGACGACCTCGTCCTCATGGCCCACGACGCAGGTGCTCGGCTTGAGGAAGAGCAGGGGCTCCGCCGGGTGTCCCTCCTTCATTTCCTCGGCGTGCGCCCAATAGTTCTTGCCCACGCACACGATTTTCGTAGGCTCGCACGGCGCGAGCAGCTTCGCGCCGGAAAGCGGGTACCGCCTGCCGTCCGGCCGAGCCCCGTCAAAGGGCCTGTCCAAAAGACGAACGAGCGTGTCGCCCTCGACGAGGGCATAGAATTCCTCCCCGCCGAAGCGGGCTCTCGCGTATTTCATACTTCCTCCGTATCACATGATTTCCAGCGTCCGGCAGGAGACCTCGTAGGCCGTGCGCCCCTGCTCCGTTCCGTCGGGAAAGCGCTTGACATATTCCCTGCTCTGCAGCCTGCCGCACAGGCGCACGCGCGTGCCCGGGCAAAGCTCGGCCGCCATGTGCGCCTCCCTGCCCCACGCGATGCAGGGGATGTAATCCGAACGGCCGAAGGCGCGGTTGACCGCGAGCAGTATGTCCGCGATCTCACGCATGAAGGGCGTCGTCCGGAACACCGCCTTTTTGCAGAGCGTGCCCACGAGCGACACGTCGTTCTCCGGGCAGGCGTTCTCGGGAGCATCTTCAATATAGCGCGCGAAGAGCGTGATTGCAAGCCTGTTCGCGTCGCCCTCGCGCAGGTTGTAGGAGCGCACCTGCGCACGCACGCTCACGGCTCCCGTGCCGCAAATGCCGTCGAGCAGCCTTCCCGGCGCGGAGATGGGCAGCACGTCGAGCGTGCCGCTCGTCCGCTCTATGATCAGCTTACCGGTGTAGATGGTCTCCCCGCGCATGACGTGGTCCGCAGCCAGCGCGCCCGAAAGCGTGCCCGTCGCCCGCGCGATGTTGCAATCCGCATAGTATTCCATACCTTTTCCCCATCCGTGTAATGGTTAAAGGTATGTGATTGCTCTGCCAATTATAAGTTGCGCCAAAGCCGCGGGAGATTTTCGTGCGGAGCAAGGCGCGCAAGCGAAGGAATAGCAGCGCTGTTTCGAGGTTTTGCAACGCTGCCATGCGCGAAAAGACCCGACGCGACGCGCATGATTACGCTTGGCAGAGCAATGGATATACAGCCTTATGAATCCGCCTTCCGGTAGGCCGCGGTCACAACGTCGTCGAGCAGGGCCATCACCAGAAGCGTCCCCCTGCCCGCGCGCAGGTCTATGCGCACATGCTCCGTGTCGAACTCGGTTTTCGTTCCGTGGAACTGCTCCACAACGAAGGCGAAGGGCACCGTCACATGCAGCGCCGCCGCGACGCGCGTGCCGTTGCTGCCGTTTTTCTTGAAATCGAAGGTCTTGAGGCCCTTGCCGTTCCGCCCCTGTATCTCGTATTCGAACACGAAGCTGCGTTTGGCGTAGCCGCGCTCCGTCAGGGTCAGTATCTCGCCCTCGTCCGGTATCTGATCGAAGAAGACCACCTCGTCCCCCGCATCGAGTTTGATGCACTTGACGCCCGCGGCGACCCTGCCCATCTCGGGCACGGTGTTCGTCTCGAAGCGGATGGACATGCCGAGCTTGGTGATCAGGAGCGTGGTATGATCCTCGCCAAGCTTTTTCTGCACGCCTATGAGCTCGTCCCCGTCCTTCAACGAGACCGCCTGCACCTTGCGGTTGCGCGTAGCATACTCCCCGGCCTTCGTGAGCTTGACGCTGCCGAGCTTCGTGAAGAACAGCAGCCCTCCCTCGTCGTTCTCCTCCAGACAGGACACGACGCGCTCGCCGTTTTCGAGTGTGAGTATCGTGTTGAGGTTGACCGGCTTGCCGCCGGGCTTCGTTTCGGGGATATCCGCCACGGGCAAAGTAAAACAGGAGCCGAGGTTCGTGAAAAGCCTGAGGCGTTTTTCGGTGGTGAGGTCCATGACGCACAGCGCGCGTTCTCCTTCGCCGACTACGCTCTGGCCGGGCCGGGTAGGCACGCGGCGCAGCTTGGCCCCCTCGAGCACGGCTACGGTGACGTCCTCGACGACTTTGAGCTCCTCCTGGATCTGGCTCTCGATCTCCGCGCCGTCGTCGCGCACGAGCGCGGTCTTTCGCGGCAGGGCGTATTTGCCCCTGATCTCGAGCAGCTCGCTCTTTATGACCTCACGCAGCCTGCCGGGCGAGGCGAGTATGGCCCTGAGGTTCCTGATCTCGCGCTTGACGTCCTTATACTCGTTCTCGATGGCGATCAGCTCGAGGTTGGTCAGGCGCTGCAACCGCAAATCGAGTATGGCCTGCGCCTGTATCTCCGTGAGGGAGAAGCGCGCCATGAGGCGTTCCCGCGCTTCCTTGGGCGTTTTGCTCGCGCGGATGAGGGCGATGACCTCGTCGATGTTGAGTATGGCGATGCGAAGCCCTTCGAGTATGTGCTCGCGCCGGAGCGCCGCGTCGAGATCGAACTGCGTGCGCCGCGTGACCACGTTCTCCTGATGGGCGATGTAGTGCGCGATGAGCTCCTTCAAGCCGAGCTGCTGCGGCTTGCCCTCGGCGATGGCGACCATGTTGACGCCGAAGGTCACCTGCAGATCGGAGTATTTGTAGAGGCATTGGAGTATCTTCTCCGCGTCCGCGTCCTTTTTGACCTCCACGACCGCGCGCATGCCCATGCGGTCGGATTCGTCGCGGATGTCGCTGACGCCCGCGAACAGCACCTTCTTCTCCTGCGTGAGCCTGAGTATGCCCTCGAGCGCGCGCGCCTTGTTGACCTGATAGGGCATCTCGGTCACGACGATGAGCTGCTTGCCGTTGCGCCCCTGCTCGATTTCGGCCTTGGCGCGGACCGTCAGCTTGCCGCGGCCGGTTTCGTAGGCAAGGCGTATCTCCTCGGAGTCGAGTATGTACCCGCCCGTGGGAAAATCCGGACAGGGCACGATTTTCATGAGCACGTCGAGCGAAATATCCGGCTCGGCGAGCTGCGCTACGACGGCGTCTATGGCTTCCGCGAAATTGTGCGGCGGTATGTTGGTCGCAAGGCCCACGGCGATGCCGCTCGCCCCGTTGACGAGAAGGTTCGGGAATCTGCCGGGCAGGAGCACGGGTTCCTTCTGCGTGTCGTCGAAGTTGAGGGTGAAGTCCACGCAGTCCTTCTCGATGTCGCGCAGAAGCTCGAGCGCGAGCGGCGTCATGCGCGCCTCCGTATAGCGCATGGCCGCGGCGGAATCCCCGTCGACGCTGCCGAAGTTGCCGTGCCCGTCCACGAGCGGCGCCTGCATGTTGAAGTCCTGCGCCATGCGAACCATGGCGTCGTAGACCGAGCTGTCGCCGTGCGGATGGTATTTGCCCAAACAGTCGCCCACGATACGCGCGCTCTTGCGGTGCGGCTTGTCCGGCGTGACGGAAAGCCCCATCATCGTGTAGAGTATGCGCCTCTGTACGGGCTTGAGGCCGTCCTCCACGCGCGGGAGCGCGCGCTCGAGTATGACGTGTTCCGCGTAGGGCATCATGGAGTCGTGCATCACGTCGTCCATGCTGCGCAGCATGATGTTCCGGTCGATCCCGACCGGGGGCGGATCGTTCTTTTTCGCCACGCTCACTCAACCCCCTCGCCTACGGCGACGCGCGCCTTATCCTCGAAATGGTCCGCCTTGTTGAAATCCGCAAACTCGCTGATGTATTCCTTGCGCGGGGCGACCTTGTCGCCCATCAATATGGTCACGAGATGCTCGACGTCCGCCGCGTCGTCTATGGTGACGCGCACGAGCGAGCGGTTCGCGGGGTTCATGGTCGTTTCCCAAAGCTGCTCGGGGTTCATTTCGCCAAGGCCCTTGTAGCGCTGCAGCGTGTATCCCTTGCCGAAGGACTTGAGCGCGCGATTGAGCGCCGCGTCGTCGTAGAGATAGCGCGACTCCTTGCCCTTCTGTATGCGGTAGAGCGGCGGCATACCCATGTAGACATGCCCGTCCATGATGAGCTCCTTCATATAGCGGTAGAAGAACGTCAAAAGGATCGCCCTTATGTGCGCGCCGTCCTGATCCGCGTCGGAGAGGATGATGATCTTGTCGTAGCGAAGGCCGCCAAGGTCGAAATCCTGGCCGATGCCCGTGCCTATGGCCGTGATGATGGAGCGGAACTCCTCGTTGGCGAGCACCTGGTCGATGCGCTTCTTCTCGACGTTGAGCGGTTTTCCGCGCAGCGGCAGTATCGCCTGGAAGCGCCGGTCCCGCCCCTGCTTGGCGCTGCCGCCCGCAGAGTCGCCCTCGACGATGAACAGCTCGTTTTCCCGCGGGTCGCGCCCGGTGCAGCTCGAGAGCTTGCCCACGAGCGGCGCGTTCTCGAGCTTGTTCTTCTCGCGCGCCATGGTCTTGGCCTTGCGCGCGGTCTCACGCACCTTGGCTGCCTTGACGGCCTTGTCGGCCATCTTATTCGCGGTGTCGGCGTTCTTGAGGTCCTCGAGCAAAGGCACGAGCTGTTCGTTCATCACGTATTCGACGGCGGGCTTGGCCTCGGTGTTGCCAAGACGCGTCTTGGTCTGCCCCTCGAACTGGATCGAGTGCATCTTGAGCGAGATGACCGCCGTGAGCCCTTCGCGAAAATCCTCGCCCGTAAGCGAGGCGTCCTTATCCTTGAGCACGCCGTGCTTGCGGCAAAAGTCGTTCATGATCTTCGTGAGGGCGCTCTTGAAGCCCGTTTCGTGCGTGCCGCCCTCTGTCGTGGGGATGTTGTTGACGTAGCTGAATATGCTCTCCGCGTAACCGTCGTTGTGCTGCAGCGCGACTTCCACGACGATGTCGTCCTTCTTGCCCGATATGTGCACGGGCTCGTCGAAAAGCGGGGTCTTGTCCGCGTTGAGGTATTTGACAAAGTCCGATAGACCCCCGTCGAACCTGTATTCGCGCTCCTTCTTCTTGCCCCACTCGCGCTCGTCCGTGAGTTTGAAGAGTATCCCCTTGTTGAGATACGCGAGCTCCCTGAGGCGCTTCGAGATGATCTCGAAGTTCATCTCAAGCGTTTCGAATACGGCCTTATCCGGCAAAAACGTGATTTTCGAGCCCTGCCGGCGCGTGCGCCCGGTCTCCGTGAGCGGGCCCTGCGGCACGCCGGAATGCGTCTTGCCCGCCTGATCCGTATAGCTCCTGAAGGTCTGCTCATACACCCTGCCCTCGGTGCAGATCTCGGCCGTCAGGTATTCGGAAAGCGCGTTGACCACGCTCGCGCCCACGCCGTGCAGCCCGCCCGAGTAGCCGTAGGAATCGTTGTCGAACTTGCCCCCCGCATGGAGCTTGGTGTACACGACCTCCACGCCGCTCACGCCGAGCTTGTCGTGGATGCCCACGGGGATGCCGCGGCCGTTGTCCTCTACGGTGACGGAATTGTCCCTGTGGAGCGTCACGCTCACGGTGTCGGCAAAGCCGTTTGCCGCCTCGTCCACGGCGTTGTCCACGATCTCCCAGAGCATGTGATGCAGCCCGCGCGCCCCCGTGCTGCCGATATACATGCCCGGGCGCATGCGCACGGCCTCGAGGCCCTCTATGACCTTGATGTCGCTGACGGTATAGTCCTTGGCCATCCCATCCTCCGGAAAACACAATATGCTGTATATAAACCATTCATTAACAACTTTATATTATAATACAAGCCGTAATCCGCGGCAAGTGCGAGAATAGTTTCGCCCGCATCGAGCGAAACTATCTGACGGAGGTGAGTATATGGATCACGACATCGAACTGCTCAACGAAATATACAGGAACGCCGAGCTTTCCAAGGACATTCTGGGAAGGCTCATCAAAATCTGCAAGGACGCCACGTTCCGCTGCGTGATGGCCTCTCAGTTCGCGGAATACCACGCGATACTGCTCGAGGCGGAGGAGCGCATCGCGGGCATGGGCGAAGCGCCGGACGCATACAACATGGTGCTGCGGCGGCCGATCTACTGCGGCATGTATCTCAACGCGCGCATCGACAGCACGAGCTCCCATCTCGCGGAAATGCTCGTGCAGGGCAGCGCCATGGGGCTCGTGGAGGTGGCGCGCGCGCTGAACAAATTCGACGAGGCGGAAAAATCAACGCGCGCGCTCGCGGAGCGGCTTCGCACGGCCGAGGAAGCGAACATCCGTCAGCTACTGGGCTTCGTCTGAATCCTCTTTGCCGAGCTTCGCGAGTATCGTGCGATAGATGGCCGGAGCGCGCTCCGGCCACGCTTTTTGGGCGAGCCGCGCGCTCGCCTCGTCCGGCAGCAGTATGTTTATGCGCAGGATCTCCCCGTCGAGCTCCATGGCCTTGAGCGTGACGCGGAACGCGCCGCCCCCGGTGCGCTCGGCAAAGCTCGCGTACTGCGTCTGCCGGCGCAGCTTCTCACGGTACGCGTCCGCGAAGGCGTCGACCTGCGCGAGTTTCGATTGCGGAACGCGCTCGATGAACATCGCCAGCGTATCCTTCCCCCTGGGCGTCAGGCAGTACGCCTGCCCGTAAGGCCGCGGCACGGCGGCGAGGAAGCCGCCCTCCTCCAATTCGTAGACCGCGCTTTGCAGCTCGAAGAAGGGCATGAGGTCGTATTGCCCGAAGAAGGTCGTCATCTGCTCGCGCGTCGGCTCGGCCGCAAGCTTTTGCAGCGCGTACATCACCACGATCTTATCCTTTGTGAATCCATCCTCGAAGAACGCCATAGGCTCACCCCGAATCCCGTTCCTGTCTGCGTTTATTATAAAGCATTTTTCCGAAAGAGTCCATTTCGCCTGTGAGAGGAATATGCATGCCGTAACACGGCCCAACGGACCTATTATGATTCCCATGCATAGTATGTTTAGTAGACGTCCGAAAACGGACGGAACATTTTCATACGAAACGGATGTGACGAGATTGAGATATCACAATAACGCAAATACATTTATCAACCCGGAAAACTTCCAGCAAGGATGCGGCGGCGGATGCCGTCCCTGCTGCTGCCCGCCGGGGCCTCCGGGGCCGCCGGGGCCTCGCGGCTGCCGGGGCCCCCAGGGAATTCAGGGGCCGACCGGGGCTACGGGCGCGCAAGGCGCAACCGGCGCGCAGGGCGCGCAAGGTGTCCAAGGCCTGCAGGGCATACAGGGGCCTCAGGGCGTTCAGGGTCCGCAAGGCATACAGGGTCCGCAAGGCATACAGGGTCCGCAGGGCGCTACGGGCGCGCAGGGCGCAACCGGCGCGCAAGGCGCAACCGGCGCGCAGGGCGCACAAGGCGCGCAAGGCGCGCAGGGCGTTCAGGGGCCGCAGGGCGTTCAGGGGCCGCAGGGCGCTACGGGCGCTCAGGGCGCAACAGGAGCACAAGGCGCACAGGGCGCAACAGGCGCACAAGGCGCGCAGGGCGCAACAGGCGCACAAGGCGCACAAGGCGCGCAAGGCGCGCAGGGTGCACAAGGGCCG
>MWBW01000042.1 GCA_002069725.1 Firmicutes bacterium ADurb.Bin248
TCATTAAGCGCATCGGCTACGGTTACCGCAACTTCCGCAACCTCCGCGCCCGCATCCTCGCCACCGTCAACGATAACGCGGGCTGATTGCTCTCCCGCAATCAGCCCGCTGGTTCCCTTAGTCTATTCCTTCGTTAATTCCTTTACCCCAACTATTGACGGAGAGCCGTTTCTATTGGAAGAAACAAGTCAAGGCGGGATATGGCGACAGGCTTCGCGCCTTCGATTGCTCCGGGCTGGGCGTGTATTTCCTTCTACAAAACGATCTGCTCAAAGCGGATACCACTGCCGACGGGCTCATGAAGCTGTGCGCGCGCGTTTCCGCCGCGGAACTCCGTCCCGGCGACTTCGTGTTCAGGGCCTACGATTCGGGCAAGGCATACCACATAGGGTATGTCGTGGATTCTGCGCTGAACGTGGTCGAGGCGAAAGGCAGGGACGCCGGCGTTGTCAAAGGGCCGTTCAAAGGCTGGAACGTCTGCGGACGGCCGCCGTTCTGGAGTACCGCCAAGAGCCGCGTGCTCATGCTGACCAGTCCATATATGAAGGGTTCCGACGTGCTCGCGCTGCAGAAGGCACTGGCCGGAAAGGTGTATCCGATCGGCAAGCTCGACGGTATCTTCAGCCCTGAAACGGATCGCGCACTGCGGGCGTTCCAGGCGGGCGCGGGGCTCGCCGCGGACGGGAAGGCGGGGCCGCTGACGTTCAAGGCGCTGGGGCTTGTCTGGTATGCAGGGTAAGCACCATGACCTGCACGCAGAATTCGCAGGCGTAACGCCTGCTTTTATTAGTTTTGGGAGGTACCCGGGCATGAGTGACCGGCAAAAGGAAAAGATCTTTCATCTGCGGCGCTGCGGCTTCGGATACGCAAAGATCGCGGCGGCGGTTGGGCTGTCCGAAAACACCGTTAAATCCCATTGCCGGCGAAACGGCCTCGGCGGCGCAGGCGCGGTAAGCAATATACTCGCAGGCACGCCGTGCAGGAACTGCGGAAAGCCGCTCGAACAGCAGCATGGACGGAAAAAGCGCGTGTTCTGCTCGGATGCTTGCCGGACGGAATGGTGGAACGCGCATCCGGATATGGTCGATAAAAAGGCAGTCTATCGGTTCACCTGCCCGGTTTGCGGCACGGGCTTCGAAAGTTATGGCAACAAAGGGCGTATATATTGCTCCCGCTCCTGCTACATCGCCGGACGCTCCGCAAAGGGCCGGGCAATATGACGCGCGAGCGACTTAAACGCGAGCTCGCATACCACGCGAGCATGTCGCCGTTCGGGGAACTGCTCAAAAACGGCGTCATTTCCGAGCAGGATTATCAGGCGATCGAGGCGCTCATGCGCCGTAAATACGCTCCCATATTCTCGGCGCAAATCGCTCCGGAACCGCTTGATATAACGGAAAATCAGAGGTAACATGTCACGCTGAGGAGGGAAAATCATGCAGACAGCAGCCAAAGAAATCACCCCTCAGCGTGCCGAAATCAAGGCAAAAAAACGCGTAGCCGCATATGCGAGGGTATCCTCCGGCAAGGACGCCATGCTCCATTCGCTCGTGGCGCAGGTCGAATATTACCACGATTACATACAAAAAAATCCCGATTGGGAGTTTGCAGGCGTATACGCCGACGAAGCCCTGACCGGGACGAAGGGCAGCCGCAGGAGATTCCAGGAACTGATCCGTGACTGCCGCGCAGGGCTGGTCGACCTGATCGTCACGAAGTCCATATCCCGATTTGCCCGGAATACGGTCACGCTGCTCGAGGTAACACGTGAGCTCAAGGGCTCGGGATTGACGTGTTCTTCGATGAGCAGAACCTCCACTCCATAGACGGCGACGGTGAGCTCATGCTGTCGATCCTCGCATCCTTCGCGCAGGAGGAAAGCCTCTCCGTGTCCGAGAACTGTAAATGGCGGATCCGGAAGAACTTTGCGGAGGGCAAGCTCGCGAGCCTCCGATTGTACGGCTATGAGTTCATACATGGAAAACCGGTCATATCCATATCCGTTACGCTTCGAACTGTACTGCGATGTTTACTCCATCATTTTTTTGGTATTGCTCCCGCGTACCTCTCTGCCTGAACCGCCGAGAAGACTTATTTCCGCTATGATCGGCGGATGATTGCCTATAGGAATGAATTCATCTCTTTCCTATGCAATCGACATTGCTCTAAGCCAGGAGTTACGGTTGACATCCGCAAGAGACACATATAAAATATATATAAAGAAAATACGAACATATTGATGGAGACATGCATGAGCAAAAAAGCAATCGATTACAGTGAACATATGGATTCGGATAATCTGCAAAGTCAGCAGATCGAGGAGCGGCTACGCGAACTTATACTTACGGCGCAGCTTGCCCCGGACAGCAACATGACGCAAGCCGGACTCATAAAGATGCTCGGCTGCGGCAGAACGCCCCTTAGAGAAGCCTTGCACCGCCTCAACGTGACCAAGGAAGTGGCGATGGTTCCCAACAAGGGCATCTATATACCGCAGATCGACGTAATGCAGTTGACCGATGCGATGGAGACGCTTTATTTAATTTATCCCCTCGCCATGGAACTTGCGGCGGTACGCGCATCCGAAGAGCAACTCGGCGCGCTCAAAGCCGCGCTCGACACCTATAACGGCTCCTCCGAGCCTGTAGGCTCCCGTGGCCTGCTCGATTTCGCTTTCCACAAACTCGCGGCGGAGGCCTGCGGCAACGAGTATTTAGCGCAGGCCATCACGAGGGCGTGCTATTCGGTGGTGCGTTTCGGATACGCACTGCGAGTCAAGAATAGAACCTTCGCACAGGCTGCGGAGGTCGCATATGAGCACACAGAGCTATACGAAGCGCTGCGCGCAAGGGATGGCAAAAGCGCACGCGAAACCAGCCAGAGGCATTTCGCTCCGAACAGGGTTTCGATTATTGCGGCCATACAGAATTGATCAAATTTACACGGAAATAAGGCAGCCTCACAGGTCTTTGCGGGCTGCTTTTTCATTGCAGCCCGTGCCCTTAAACCAAAGAATCAAACTCATATTCATATTGACAGGCGATTCTTCTACGTTTACAATGTATTTAACATATATCCACGTTCTATTTATAGTATATCCTCTTTATGTGTAGATCGCAAAACCGTGAAAGGAGATCGGAAAATTGTCGACAAGGGAGTGGGACGAAAACCTCACCCGTTGGATGGAACAGGAACGTATACCGGGCCTGAGCATATCGGTTACGCAAGGCGGCCGCGTCCTGTATCAGCGTGGTTATGGCACGACGAGCGTTGAGGATGGCGGCTCGCCCATCAGCGAGCGAACAGTTTTCCGCATAGGGTCGGTCACAAAGCTGTTCACGGGCGCACTGGCTATGAGGCTGATGGAACAAGGAAGGCTTCATCTCGATTCGCCTGTAACAAGCTATCTTCCCTGGTTTAAAACGTCCATGCCGGGCGCCGAAGAAGCTATAACCATGCGGCGCCTGCTTTCGCACCAGGCCGGGCTGCCGAGCGAGTTCACCCCCGAAGGCCCTAGGGATCGGGACGCGCTGCAGCGCTCGATACGGGAGGATCTGCCTAAGGTGCCCATGTTGTATCATCCGGACGAGCGGCTTTATTATTACTCCAATTGGGGGATACGCGTAGCCGGCGCGGTGCTGGAGGCGGCAGGCGGCGCGTTTTACGATCAGTTGCTCGACGAACTGATCCTAAAGCCCCTCGGTATGGAAAGAACGAGCTGCGAGCTCGCAAAAATCATGAGCTATCAGGTGGCGCAAGGGCACTATATCGCCGACGACGGCAAACTTAAAGTGCTGCACAGTTTTTCCGACAACGCGGCCCGCCTTCCCGTGGGCGGATTGTTTTCAACGGCCGAGGACATGGCTCGATTCTCGCTCATGCTCTTGGGCGAAAAGCCGTTGCTCCAGCCCGACAGCATAGCCGAGATGGCCCGCCCGCAGGCTGATCTATGGAACGCGCAGGGACATGGGTATGGCCTCGCCGCATGCACGGAGCGCATGGGCGGCATGGTCAAATTCGGCCATACCGGTTGGGCGGCCCCGTGCTTCGTAGCAAGCTGCTGGGTCGTTCTCAAAGCGGGGGCAAGCGTAAACGTCATGCTCAGCCGGCACGCTGAAAAAACGAGGGAACGCATATCCGACATGATCCTGAACGAGCTTGTCGGAAAAAGCCCGGAAACACAAATTTCCATAGGTCCCTTTCGTCCTTCTCTTGAGAAAGAGTTTCAGGGCCATTACCTTGGCGATTTGCCCGGACTTGCGGAGATCACGATCGAGGAGGGTCGGCCGGTATTGCTGTATAAGGGCGCGCGCTATCCTCTGAGTGCGCACGAAAGGGAGCGCCTGTACTTCGCGCAAACCCCGTCGGGTAAGCTGATTTGGGTGGGTTTTCCGCCCAGAAGGAAAGACGAACAATTCATGGTCGTAGACGGCGAGCCGTGCAAACGCTTCCATTTCAACAAGGATTTCCGCCTAAGCGAAGAAGAGCTCGAAAGGTTCATGGGGACATACGTCAGCCAATCGGACCGCATCAGGATACGCCTGTCGGATGGAGGTCTACAGATGTCTTTCAATAGCGCAAGCGAGTATAAGCCGCTAACGCCGCTGGAGGAAAGTCTATTCGATTCGCCTATGGGACTCATGTATCCCGTTTGCGATGGAACCAGGGCAAGCGCGATCAACGCATTGAACCGGCTGATATTTGTGCGGCAGGGTGCCGACCAATCATCATAATGAAGGAAGGGGTCACAATCATGAAAAAGCCGAGGAATCCGTTAGACAGAATCGATTTCAGAAAAGTGCTCATCATCTCCCTCATCCCGATGGCGCTTGAAATCCTGTGGAGCATTTACAATGCCTATGTCCCGCTCTATTTGCAGGGAGGACATCCTGCTTTCGCATCGTCGGACGTAGTAGGCTTCGGCCTCTCCCCGGCGATTACCGGCGTAATCATGACGATCGACAATATAGCGGCTCTGGTACTGGTCCCTATACTTGCACTGCTGAGCGATTTCAGCACGTCGAAATACGGCCGCAGGAGGCCTTTTCTCAGCGTTGGCTCCTGGCTGACGGGCATATGCATGATAGCTCTCATACTGGTATACAACAGCGTGCCCGCAGAGCTGAGTGGACATACGAAGGAATTATCCGGCAAGCTCGTCTTATTCCTCGCGTCTATATTATTCATCGTCATCGCCTGGTCGGGTATACAGGCGACCAACTACGCGTTCCGCTGGGATACGTTTGAATCCAGAAAGCGAAGCAAGGTCCAAGGTACCATCGTTACCCTTTGCAGCATTGCGGCGGCAATCGGGCTGTTCGCCACCGCCCCGCTGTATAAGCTCAACACGCTTTACCCTTACGTCATGATCGGCGTTCTTATGATCGCGGCCGGCTCGCTCGTATGGCTCATCCCCGAAAAACCCGTTGTGCATGAGGAACTCGTTACCCTAAAAGCGCAGGGCAAAAAACCGGGGCTCGGCTATGTGCTCAGCGGCCTTACGAAGCTGCCCAAAGCAAGCAGGCGCAGCATCTTCAACATCATATTCATGCTGATATTCGCATGCATCGCCATGAGTATCGTTACCGCTTTTTCGACGTCGTTTGCGATTTTCGTGCTCGGCATGGAAGCATCCACCGTCATCACCGTAGTGCTCGCGGGCTTCATCGGCGGTCTGATCGGCGCAATCCCCTCGGGCTATCTCGCGGCGAAATTCGGGAGGAAAACCATCAGCCGCATAAGCCTCGCTGCTGTCAGCGCGACCTCGATCGGGTTTTTCTTCTGCAACAACACGACCCTATTCCTCGTACTTATGTTCGTCAACGGCGCATTATGGATGGGCGCCAACATCAACATGCCGTTGATCCTGATCGATTCCAATGTCGATGAAACCAAGCTTGGCACCTTCACCGGGCTTTCGCAGATGTGCCTGTCCATCGGCAACATCGTCGGCCCGGCTTTGGGCGGCCTGTTGGTAGGCCTGATGAACAACAATTACCGCACGATCTATCTCATTATGCCGGTGGCGTTCTTAGCCGCGTTGGCGTTCACACTCGGCATCACCACGGGAGAAGCAAAGAAAGAGGTCGGGCCGGACAACGAAGTGACCGCGTAAAAACATAAGACTGCCAATCCTCCCTTTGGCCGCAGAGGGAGGATTGGCAGAAGTAAAACCCATCGCCGAGCTGTTTTGGCGAAAATGGAGGCAAAATCATATGCGCATCGCTTACGGGGGGGTCGTCCACGAGACCAATGCGTTTTCTCCGATCAAAACGCCGCTCGGCGCGTGGGAAATCGCGCTGGGCGACGATATATGGACCGACACGGACGGATCCAAAACCAACGCCGGCGGTTTTTTGGAGATCGCACGCCGCGAGGGCTGGGAGATCCTCCCGACGATTATGGCAAGCGCGGGCCCATCGGCGCCCACCGACGGCGAAACGTTCGGCTGGATCAAGGCGAGCCTGATCGCGCAATTGAAAAGGCAGCCGGTGGATGCAATGTTCCTCTCCATGCATGGCGCTATGCTCGTGGAGGGCCTGGATGACCCCGAGGGCGAATTGCTGGGAGCGATCAGGCAAACAATCGGGGATAAGCCCGTCGTGGTTACGCTGGACCTGCACGCCAACAACACCGAATACAAAGCGGCAATGTCAGACGCGGTATTCGGCTACGACACAAACCCGCATGTGGATATCTACGAGCGCGCCGTAGAGGCCGCCGAATGCCTTGCCGATATCCTCAACAAAAAAGTGGATGCCGTTACGGCCTACGCGCACTCCGGCATAATGCCCCCCACCATCACCATGCTCACCGGCACTGGCGCGATGGAAAAGTTGTTTAAACGCGCAAAAAGATGGGAGTCCGTCCCGAATATGATCAACGTATCCGTATTCGGCGGGTTTCCGTTTTGCGACGTTCCACATGCCGGGCTCAACGTGATCGCCACGGCCAACAAAGACCGCGGCCTTGCGCAGGCGGCCTGCGCGGATATATGCGCGCTTGCGCGCAGCATCAAGGAGGATTTTTTGGCGGAACTACCCGACGTGGAAACCGCCGTGGTGCAGGCGCGAACGCTGCTCGCGCAAGATCCCCCGCTCCCCGTGCTGCTGGCCGACGTGGCGGATAATCCGGGCGGCGGCGGATCGGGCGACACGACCACACTTTTACGTGCGCTCATCGAAGCGAACGTGCCACGTACCGCGGCGGCACTTCTATGGGACGCGCAAACGGTAGAAACGGCGATCCGGACGGGCGTGGGCAATTCCGCCGATTTTTCTGTGGGGGGCAAGGCGCATAGCGGCTATGGCCCGCCCATTCGGGCGCACGCTACCGTAAAAGCGATAGCCGATGGAAAAATACGCCTTACGGGCCCGCTCGGCAGGGGCGCAACATGGGATGTGGGGCCATGTGCCAGGATCGAGGCGGGCAATGTGCAGATTCTGTTAAGTTCAAGGCGCTTTCCATGCCTTGAAGCCGACATATTCCGCCATCTGGGCATTGAGCCCGCGCAGCAGAGGCTCATCATGGTAAAGTCAAGGGGGCATTTCCGGGCGTCGTTCGAGCCGCTCTGCAGCGCGATCATCGAGGTGGACGCGCCGGGCGCCGCCAACCAAAACCTGAGCCTTTATCCGTATAAGCGGGTCAAGGCGCAGCCGATCTCAAAATGAAAGGTTCAACATGAGAACGAACTTTGATGATAACGAGGAGCTCGTTGAATTATCAGACAAAATAGCAGAGTATTCGCTTAAGCTTAAAGCGAACGAGCGCTGCCTCATATGGACGGGCGTGGAGGCTCTGCCTCTTGCGCGGCTTCTTTCGGGCGAATGCCTGCTCCGCGGCGCAATTCCCTACACGTATGTCACCGATGAAGCGCTCGCGCGCGATTCCCTTGCAGCATGCGCCCCGGATAGCGGCGAAGAGCCACATCAAAGCGCGAGCGCGCTGATGGGCGGGCTGGATTATTGGCTTGGGCAGGCGGATGCCGTGGCGGTTTTGCGCTGCAAAAACCTTGCTAATGCTTTCGAAGGCGTTCCCGCCCCGGCAATGGATGAATACCTCAATAGATACGGTATGCAGTTCCGCAGCATAATCAAAAAGAAGTGGGTGCTGATGGATTACCCCACCCCGCTTCAGGCGAAAAAAGCCAATATGAGCTTTGATAGCTTTTATGAATATTGCTTAAAGGCTTCGCTGCTGGATTACGCATTGATGCGCCGAAGAGCGTTGCCCCTCAAAACGCTGATGGACGTGACCGACAGGATACGCGTCATAGGGGACGGAACCGATTTTTCGTTTTCCAAGCGAGGTATCGATTCTGTCTTATGTACCGGCGAGCACAGCTACGTAGATGGCGAAATTTATACCGCTCCACTCAGGCATAGCCTCGAAGGTGCTGTTACATACAATATCCCTACCTCCTACATGGGATACGATTTTGAGGGGATACGCCTGGTGTTCAGGGAAGGCGAAATCATCGAAGCGGGATGTCGGGCGGGCTCCGCAGCGGATTTGCAGCGCATATTGCACGCCGACGACGGCGCCTCTTTCATCGGTGAATTCGCGCTTGGGCTGAATCCCCTTATCGCGATTCCTATGAACGACCTGCATTACGATGAAAAGATACTCGGTTCGTTCCACCTGACGCCGGGGCAATGCTACCCGGAAGCAAGCAACGGTAACCGTTCGGCAATCCACTGGGATATGGTTTCCATGCTGACCCCAAAATACGGAGGCGGAGAAATATGGTTCGACGGCACGCTTGTACAGAGAGACGGGCGTTTCGTGCCGCCCGAATTGCTTGCTTTAAACGGGAAATAACATAAGGGAATGCTTATATGGCCAATTTTGATAAGAAGCTCTCCGAATATGCCGATCTGGTGATACGCGCAGGCTTGAACATCGGGCAGGGGCAGACGCTATGGCTCAATTGCGCAACCGACTGTGCCATGTTTGCCACGATGCTCGCCCAAGCCGCGTACAGTGCGGGAGCCGGCGATGTTGTTGTCGATTGGAGCAATGCGCAGCTCAGCAGACTGAGATATCTGAACGCCTTGGAGGAGGTATTTCACCGGCCTCCCGATTACACCATTGAAAAATACCGTAATATGGCTTCCATAGGTGCAGCTTCCTTAGCGCTTTTATCCACCGATTTAGAAGCTGCAGCAGGCATTAATCCCGTCAGAGTACAAAACGAGCAAAAGGCGCTGGGCGAGCATCCTGTGGTGAATGATTATGTGCGGCGCCGCGCCATAGGAGAGTGGCAGTGGAGCGTCGCAGGATGTGTTACGCCACAGTGGGCCAAAAAAGTGTTTATTGGCCGGACTGAGGAGCAGGCCGTAAAAATGCTTTGGGACGCTGTTTTCAATTCGGTCCTCGTGACGGGCGATGGCTTATCAAAGCAAAAATGGCAAATAAAAACGCAAAAAGGGCTTGAGCGCATCGCAAGGCTCAATAATTACGGCTTCAAATCGCTTTCATATAAAAATTCGATTGGGACCGAACTTAATGTTGAACTGCCAAACGGCCATTATTGGGCGGGTTGTTCCATGCATACAAAAAACGGAACGAAGTTTGTGCCCAACCTGCCGACCGATGAAGTTTTTACAACGCCTAGGCGGGAGGGCATAAACGGCACAATCATCGCTTCGCGGCCAATGAACACGCCGGCAGGGCTTGTGGAGGGATTAGGGCTCGTATTGAGAGCGGGAAAAATCGTTGAGAGCACGGCGCGCGCAGGTCAAAATATACTCGCCGCACTTCTTGATACGGACGAAGGCGCCCGTTATTTGGGTGAGATTGCGCTCGTAGAGCATGACTCGCCCGTTTCCATGCAAAACATGCTGTTTTACAATACGCTTTTTGACGAGAACGCTTCATGCCACTTTGCCTTGGGTAGAGGCTACCCATTAATAAGAGGTGCCGAAACCCTTTCAAAAAACGAGCAGTCCAAGTTAGGATTGAACTGCTCCGCCATTCATTGCGATTTTATGGTGGGGACGCCTGACCTAGAAATTACGGGAGTCACCAAAGAAGGCAGGTTCATCACGGTGTTTGAAGAAGGCAAATTCGTAATTTGACGCATATATCCGCCCCGTCCGGCCCCGCAAACCCCATGCGGCGCTCGGATCACCCTCTGGCCTCCACGCGAGTAAAGAGATGGACAACCTTTTACCTCACGGATGCCCGATCCAATAGGAATTTCGTTGTATCATTTGCTCCCTTATTGTAAAATGAGCGCAAGTGATAACCCATAACTTACGCTTTAAGAGTGCAAAATAGGGATTTATAAAACGGAACCATTCTAAATAATTTATATTATAAATAAGGGATAAGTAAAAACTATGGATTCACACATTAACAATAAGCCATAGGTATGACAGGTGGCGCCCTATGCGAATCAGCATGAACGAAAAGCGCTCTGCAATGAAATCCGGATTTTAGTAAAAGGGTATTTTCACTATCCCGACCGCGAAGAGAAAGGATATTTGGAACCCAGGCAAGGCTTCATCATCCCTACGATTTTATGCACAAGGTCGTGGCGGCGGAGGGTGCGGTATACCGCTATCGTTCCGGTTCATGATTTTCCACCTCCCATACGGATTCGCGGATTAAGTATCCCGTAGGATATATCCATGACCAGTATCGTGACCAGCGATATGGCCGAATAGAGGATCAGCAGCGCGATCGTAAGCGGATGGTCGCCCGAGTTGATGGATCTCATCAAAGAGCCGCCCATGCCGGGGATGCCGAAGATGGACTCGATCACAAGTGAACCGCCAAGAATGCCCGTGAACATGGGAACGATAATGTTGGCAAGCAGCACGCAGGAATTGCGAAACGCGTGGCGGATGATGGCCTGAGGGCGCGTCAGTCCCTTGGTGCGCGCGAGCAGCAGGTACTCGGCGTTGAGGTTTTCTATCAATTCGCCCCGCAGGTAGCGCGTGATCGTGGCGATCGGGCCGAGCGCGAGGGCGATAATCGGCAAAGTGAGGGAATGCAAAACATCCTTGACATTTGCGGAGAACGGATTATAAAGCGTCGGAAAGAGCTCATGAAACGAGCACCGGCATGATCAACCCGGTTTTCGAGATCGGCCGGCTGTGTAAGAAATACGGCAAGCTGCTTTTTGTGGATTGCGTATCCGCAGCTGCCGGAGAGCATATCGACGTCGTTCAAAACAACATCGCCGTATGTACATCGGTGGGCGGCAAATGCCTGGGCGCCTTCCCGGGAAGCGCCTATGTATGTGCGCGCAAGGACGTGCTCGATCATCTGACGGCGGATCAATGCAAGAGCGTCTACCTTAGCCTGTATAAACATTATCAATGCGCGATCACTTCCCGCCAGACGCCGAATACGCCCAATGTTACCCTGTTTTGGTCGCTCAATTTCGCTTTGACAAACGTCCTTGAAGAGGAAACGCTGGAAGGCCGCATCGCACGCTATCAGCGCTGCGCCTCCATTATCCGCAACGGGCTTAGATCGCTTGGCTTGAGGATGCTGCTCGATGAGCACCTCTCCAATACGGTCACATCCGTTTTCCTGCCCGAAGGCGTCGACGCAGGCGCGTCTATCGCCGCGATGGAGGAGAAAGGATATACGTTTTACCTCGGCAAGGGCGATTATGCTAAGCACGGCATGATACAGATCGCCAACATGGGTGAAATCTACGAGCAGGATTGTCATGCCATGCTTGAAGCCTTCCGCTTGACCCTTGCGGATATGGCAAAGGCGTAAAGGCATTGAAAAACAACCTACAGAGCGGGGGATGTCCTTCCCGCTCTTATTTTACGGGGGAGATCTGCCGGTGAGCAGCTTTTTTGAATCTCCAGGGTTATATGAGCTAAGTGGATGGACCATCGTCACGCGCATTTCTCTCGCGACCGTATTCAGCGGCGCGCTCGGAATCGAGCGCCCCTGCAAACGGCGCGCGGCAGGCTTCGCACTTATATGATCGCCCGCATCATCGGTCGCGGGCGCGTCCGTGCCCACGGGAGCCTCGGCGGGAGTGGAGTGGTGGGGTTGCCCGCATCCGGCGTGCTGCACGCGACGAAGGATCCGATCACCAAAGCGTCATAAACAGGGATACGAGTTTTTCATCCAAGCTTCATATCGTGCTCCACGAACAGCACCGCGCAGCGACGATCACGGACATCCCGCGCTGTTCTTCACCGCGCTGGACGAAGCCTTGGCGTAATCAAAACGCATCGCAAAAGAGGACGGCGCAGCCGCCCTCCTTTCCCTCTTGAATATTCCCTGCATAATTTTCGTCACAGCCGCATATATACCCCATTGACACGCGTTGCGGCCTGTGCTATCATGCGAGAAAACAGCGCCGGGCATGCGATCGCCGTTGCTTTGCGGGGAACGCGCTCATGCGCCGTTTATAAATCAGGTCTTTGCGGCACATCCTTGAGGCCGTCTTTGAGGCGGTTTCGGGGATATTTTATTTAAGCGCGCATCGGCCGGAAGGAGCAACGCCATGGAAAACCTGTTCATCTCAGACGTCACGTTACGGCAGGACCTTAAGCGCGCCGAGGCCGCGCTGAGCTTTCGCGAAAAGCTGGAGATCGCCCGCGCGCTTGACCGACTTCGACTGCATGGCGTGGAGCTTCCTCCCATGCAAAACGAAAAGGCGGACGCCTTGCTCATAAAATCCATCGCCTCCGCCGTAAAGGAGAGCCGCCTTGTTTTGCCCGCCGCGCTCTCGAAGGAAGGGATCGAAGCCGCGTGGAGCGCAATCCGCGGCGCGGCGCGGCCGTGCATCCAGATAGCCTTGCCGGCCTCCGCCGCGCAGATGGAGTATGTCTGCCACAAAAAGCCAGAGCAGATGCTCCAATGGATCGGCGAGCTCGTCGGCGCGGCAAAGGCGCTCTGCCCCGAGGCGGAGTTTGTCGCCGAGGACGCCACGAGGAGCGAGCCGGAGTTCCTGCGCCGCGCGCTCGAAACCGCCGCCCTGGCGGGCGCGGACACGCTCACGCTGTGCGATTCCTCCGACGGCATGCTGCCCATAGAGTTCGGCGGCTTCGTGAAGGACGCCGTATCGGGCGTCCCCGCGCTCGCGGGTAAGCTCATCGGCGTGCAGTGCACGGACCAGCTTCGCCTCGCGGCGGCCTGCGCGCTCGCGGCGACGGGTTCCGGCGCGCGGCTCGTCAAGGCCGCCTGCGGCGACGAAGGTTTGCTCCCGCTCGAAAATTTCGCGGCGATCCTGCGCGCGCGCGGCATGGACATGGGCTTCCGTTCCGACATCGCCATGACCGAGCTGACCCGCGCCGCCGCGCAGATACGCTGGATTCTCAACGCGAAGCGCACTGCCGCCGCGCCCTACGGCAACAGCGCGCCCCGCAGGGCGGATGAGGCCCTGCGCCTTTCGGGCGCGAGCGCGCTCCCCGAGGTGATCGCCGCCGTGCACAGGCTCGGCTACGATCTCTCCGAGGAGGACAACGCCAAGGTCTATGACGCGTTCCATAGGATCGCCGACAAAAAGGACGTCGGCGAGAAGGAGCTCGACGCCATCGTCGCGAGCGTCGCCTTGCAGGTGCCGCCGACGTATGCCGTGGGCAGCTACGTCATCAACTCCGGCAACGTCATCACCGCCACCGCGCACATCAAGCTCATCAAGCAGTGGAAAACCCTCTCGGGCTTCGGCACGGGCGACGGCCCCATAGACGCAGCCTTCCTCGCCCTCGAGCAGATCGTCGGCCATCATTACGAGTTGGACGATTTTCAAATTCAGGCCGTGACCGAGGGGCGCGAGGCAATGGGCGCGGCGCTCGTGCGCCTGCGCGCGGACAACAGGCTCTATTCCGGCCGGGGTATCTCGACCGACATCATCGGCGCGAGCATACACGCCTACCTCAACGCGCTCAACAAGATCGTCTACGAGGAGGGAGGCCGCGCATGAAGCTGTCTTTTTCCACGCGCGGCTGGTCCGGCCGCGCCTTTGACGATTTCATCGTCGCCGCGAAGGCGACGGGCTTTGCCGGCATCGAGCTGCACGGCCTTGCCGGCTCCGACTGGACGCGGGAAGGCGCGCCCTTCTCGCGCGCGAGCGCCTCGCGCACGGCGCGGCGGCTTTTCGACGAAGGGCTTCGCCTCGTCTGCCTCGACTCGGTGTGCGACATTTCCACGCCCGGGGCGGACGACGCGGAACTCCTCTCATGCATCGGCCTCGCGCACGACTTCGCGATCCCCTATGTGCGCGTGCGCGCGCTCGATCCCTCAAAGGAAGGACTGGACGAAGCCGCGGCCCGAATCGGCCGCTGCCTTGACGTTGCGCGGGAGGAGGGCGTCGTCCTGCTCGTCGAGACCGCCGGCGCGTTCTCGGATACCGCGCGGCTGAACGCGTTCCTCACGCGCTTCGCGAGCGATTCGCTCGCGGCGCTCTGGGACCTCCACCACCCATACTTCGACCACGCGGAATCGCCCGAAACGAGCGTCAAAAACCTCGGCGCGTACGTGAAGCACGTCCACGTCAAGGATTCCTCCGCCCCGGGGGAAGGCCGCGCCTATCGCCTGCCCGGCGAGGGCGAGCTGCCCATGGAGGAGCTGATGACCGCGCTCGCTTCGATCAACTACGACGGCTTCGTTTCCCTCGAGTGGGACCCGCTGTGGATGCCCGAGCTGGACGACATGGAGAGCGTGCTCGCGCACTTTGCCAACTACATGCAGCGCTTCGGCACGCCCGCCAGGAGCAAGCCCCGCCTCTATAAGAACCGGGCGGGCACGGGCACGTTCGTCTGGCATAAGGACATCCTCATCGACGCGACCTTCTCGCGCGTGCTCGACCGCATGGCCGAGGAATACCCCGACCAATACGCCTTCAAGTACACGACGCTCGACTACATCAGGACCTATTCGCAGTTCCGCGAGGATGTGGACGAATGCTGCCGCGCGCTCATTTCGCTCGGCGTCGGGCCGGGCAGCCACGTCGCGGTCTGGGCGACCAACGTGCCGGAGTGGTTCGTCGCCTTCTGGGCCGTGACGAAGATCGGCGCGGTGCTCGTGACCGTCAACACGGCCTACAAAATACACGAGGCGGAATACCTGCTGCGCCAGTCGGACGCGCACACGCTCATCATGGAGAAGGGTTACCGCGATTCGGACTACGCGGCCGTCATCAACGAGATCTGCCCGGAACTCAGGGACGTTAAGCCCGGCGAGCATCTGCGCAGCGCAAGGCTGCCGTTCCTTCGAAACGTCGTCACCATCGGCTTCCGCCAACCGGGCTGCCTCACCTTCGCCGAGGCCATGCGCAGGGCTTCCCGCACGCCCGTCGAGGAGGTGCGCCGCCTCGCGGCCGCGGTCGATCCCCACGACGTGTGCAACATGCAGTATACCTCGGGCACGACGGGCTTCCCCAAGGGCGTCATGCTCACGCACTACAACATCGTCAACAACGGCAAATGCATCGGCGATCGCATGGATCTTTCGACCGCGGATCGCATGATGATCCACGTGCCGATGTTCCACTGCTTCGGCATGGTGCTCGCGATGACCGCCGCCATGACCCACGGGGCGACCATGCTGCCTTTGCCGTACTTTTCGCCGAAGCCCGCGCTCGCCTGCGTGGACCGGGAACACATCACGTGCTTCCACGGCGTGCCCACGATGTTCATCGCCATGCTCGAGCACGAGGACTTCAAAAAGACCGATTTCTCCTCCGTGCGCACGGGCATCATGGCGGGCAGCCCCTGCCCCATCAGCGTCATGCGCGACGTGGTCGGCAAGATGCATATGGACGAGGTCACGATCGTGTTCGGCCAGACCGAGGCTTCCCCCGGCTGCACCATGAGCTCCACCGACGACCCGCTCGACGTGCGCGTGGGCACGGTCGGCAGGGCTTTGCCCGAGGTCGAGTGCCGCATCGTGGACCCCGAGACCGGCGCGGAGCTGCCCGCGGGACAGATCGGCGAGTTCGTCGCGCGCGGCTACAACATCATGAAGGGGTATTACAAGATGCCCGGCGCGACGCGCGCCGCCATAGATCGCGACGGCTGGCTCCATACGGGCGACCTCGCGTGCAAAACGGAGGACGGCAACTACCGCATCACCGGCAGGCTCAAGGACATGATCATCCGCGGCGGCGAGAACATCTACCCCAAGGAGATCGAGGAGTTCCTCTACACGCACCCCAAGGTGCGCGATGTGCAGGTCATCGGCGTGCCGGACGCGCAGTACGGCGAGGAGATCATGGCCTGCGTCATCCTCAAGGAAGGGGAAACGGCCACCGAGAAGGAATTGCAGGACTATGTGCGCGCATCCATGGCCAGGCACAAGGTGCCGCGCTACGTCGAGATGGTGGACTCTTTCCCCATGAACGCCGCGGGCAAGATACTCAAGTACAAGATGCGCGAGGAGGCCGTGGAGAAGCTCAAGCTCCATAAAGCCGCCTCGATCGAAACCGCATGAACGCCGCGAAGCCTGCCGAAAAAAGGTCGTTGACAAAGGAACGCGCGGCTGGTATCATGCATAACAATTGAATAAATCGATTAAAGGCTGTGACGAAGACGGACGAAGGCGCCGCCTACAGAGAGCCGGGGAGGATGGAATCCCGGCGGCAGGTACTTTCGCAAGTCCCATCCCTTCCGAGCCGAAAACTCCAAAGCGCCGGGCGCAAGTAGAGTTTTCCGCAAGTGCCGCGTGATGGCACGGGGCTTGATGGAGCCCGACGAGAGGCGCGTTTCGCGCAATTTGAGTGGTACCGCGAGAATATAACAGTCGTTATGGCCCGTCTCAAAGCAATTTGAGGCGGGCCTTATATTTTTACCCGAAACGGGAGAAGGGCGGAGCAAGCTCCGCCGGAGGAAAAAGCAATGGAAGCAGCATTGAACGCGCAGCTCATGGAGGTCGCATACCGCATCCGCGAGATGCGGGAGATCTCGGGCTTCACGCGCGAGGAGATGGCGCGGCGCACGGAGGTTTCGCCGCAGGACTACGCGAGCTTTGAGGCCGGGCGCGTGGATTTTCCATTCACGTTCGTGCACAAGTGCGCGCTCGCCTTCGGCATCGGCATCACGGATCTGCTGGGCGGCGAGAGCCCGCGCCTCTCCTCCTATGCCGTGACGAGGAAGGGGGAGGGCACCGTTGCCGCGCGCGAGGACGGCATCAACATCGCGAGCCTCGCGCCGCTGTTCCGCGACAAGATCGCCGAGCCCTATTGGGTGCGCTGCGATTATTCCGAGGCGCGGCAGAGCCAGCCCATCCATCTGGTCACGCACGCGGGGCAGGAGTTCGACCTGGTGCTGCGCGGCTCGCTCAAGGTGCAGGTCGGCGCGCACGCCGAAGTCCTCAACGAGGGGGACAGCATCTACTACAACAGCGCGACTCCGCACGGCATGATCGCCGTGGGCGGGCAGGAATGCGTGTTCCTCGCGGTCGTGCTGCCGGGCGAGGCCAAGGGCGGCGTCGAGCAGCCGCACGAGAGCATCGTCAAGGCGTTCCAGCCCGAGGAGCTCGTATGCAACCGCTTCGTCAAGCCTGAGGAGGATGAGCACGGCGCGCTCAAAGGCGTCGCCTTCGAGAATGCGGAAAGCTTCAACTTCGCCTTTGACATCGTCGACGAGCTCGCCAAAAAGTCGCCCGACAAGCTCGCGCTGCTGCATGTGGACAACGACGGGGCCGAGCGCCGCTTCAGCTTCGCGGACATGTCCAAGGCATCCAACCGCTGCGCCAACTACTTCCGCTCGCTGGGCATCAAAAAAGGAGACCGCGTGATGCTCGTGCTGAAGCGGCACTACCAGTTCTGGTTTGCGATGCTGGGGCTCCACAAGCTCGGCGCGATCGCGATCCCTGCGACGTACCAGCTCGTCGCGCACGATTTTACGTATCGCTATGAGGCCGCGGGCGTGTCGGCCGTCCTCTGCACGGCCGAGGGGGATGTCGCCCGCCAGGCGGAGCTCGGGCAGGAGAGCTACGACGGGCTCGCGGTGAAGGTCCTCGTGGGCGGCAAGCGCGAGGGCTGGCGGAGCTTCGACGAGGAATACACGATGTTTTCGAGCCGCTTCGAGCGCCCGGAGGACGCCATATCGGGCAACGACACGATGCTCATGTTCTTCACCTCCGGCACGACGGGGTATCCGAAAATCGCCTCGCACAGCTGCACCTACGCGCTCGGACACTTCGTCACGGCGAAATACTGGCACCGCGTCCACTCCGACGGGCTGCACCTGACCATTTCCGACACGGGCTGGGGCAAGGCGCTCTGGGGCAAGCTCTACGGCCAATGGCTCTGCGAGGCGGCCGTGGCGGTGTTCGAGTTTGAGAAATTCGAGGCGAAGAAGCTTCTGCCGATGCTCGCCAAATACAACGTCACCACGTTCTGCGCGCCGCCGACGATCTATCGCATGATCGTCAAGGAGGACCTCTCGCAGTTCGACTTTTCCTCGATCCGTCACGCCACGACCGCGGGCGAGGCGCTCAACCCCGAGGTGTTCCACCAGTTCGAACACGCGACGGGGCTGCGCATCATGGAGGGCTTCGGCCAGACCGAAACCACGCTCACCGTGGCCTTCCTTGCGGGCATGACACCCAAGCCCGGCTCCATGGGTAGGCCGGTGCCGACCTACGACGTGGACCTGCTGACCGAGGGAGGCCGCCGCGCGGAGCTCGGCGAGCCGGGAGAGATCGTGGTGCGGCTCGGCAAGGGCGACCCCTGCGGCCTGTTCCAGGGTTATTACCGGGACGAGGAGCACAGCAGCCTCGCGCGCGAGGGCGGCGTCTACCACACGGGCGATCTTGCCTGGCGCGACGAGGACGGGTATTACTGGTACGTCGGCCGCAGGGACGACGTGATCAAATCCTCCGGCTACCGCATCGGGCCGTTTGAAATTGAGAACGTCATCATGGAGCTTCCCTACGTGCTCGAGTGCGGCGTTTCCGCCGCGCCCGACGAGGTGCGCGGGCAGATCATCAAGGCGAGCGTCGTTTTGACCAAGAGCACAGCAGGCACTGAGGAGCTCAAAAAGGAAATCCAGGAATACGTCAAGACGCACACCGCGCCCTACAAATACCCGCGCATCGTGGAGTTCCGCGAGGAACTTCCCAAAACCATCAGCGGGAAGATTATGCGAAGGCTGCTCTGATGCGGGATCAGGTCAGGGGGCCGCGGCCCCCTGACGATCCCCGGCGCCTGCAATTTTACAAAAAAAGAGAAATTATACCTTGACAACTGAATAATATGCATGTTAATCTGAGTGAAATTTTTAATGGCGACGACGGAGAGGGCGCGATCAGGCTGCTTTTCAGAGAACCGGCGGCCGGTGCGAGCCGGGAAAGCATGGATCGGCGTTTGTAGCTCCCGAGCCGGAAGGAAGAAACCCCGCTTTGCGGGCCAGTAGAACCTTCCCGCGGCGTGCGGCGTTACGGCACAGGGCTTGATGGAGCCCGAAGAGGGGTATCGGCGGCGACGCCGGTGCAATTTGAGTGGTACCGCGGGTAACGAAGGTTCGTTTGCTCGTCTCAAAGATGATCGGATTACATGATTATCTTGGGGACGGGTTTTTTGTTCCCCGAAACGGAGGGAAACCGCATGGAGAGCACGACGGGCCTGGATTTTCAGCTTCAGGAGATGGCCGCGCGCATCCGCGAGCTGCGGAGCGTGATGGGATTGAGCGTCGCGGAAATGGCGCTCCGCACCGGCGTATCCGAGGCGGAATACGTCGCCTGCGAGTTTGGCGCGCACGATTTGAGCTTCGCGTTCATCTACCGCTGCGCGATGGCGTTCAACGTCAACGTCACGGACATCATCGAGGGCACGAGCCCCACGCTCCGGGGATATACCGTCACACGCGCCGGGGAGGGCGCGCGCATCGAGCAGGCGCACGGCATGGTCTATTACAACCTCGCCGCGCCCTTCAGGAACCGCATCTCCGAGCCGCTCCTGGTCGATTGCGCGTATTCGGAGCAGGCCGAGCGCAGGGATATTGAACTGACCACGCACGAGGGGCAGGAGTGCGACCTGGTCATTTCCGGCACGCTCAAGCTCAGGGTCGGCGCGCATACGGAGATCCTCCATCCCGGCGACTGCGCGTATTACGACAGCTCCATCCCGCACGGCATGATCGCCGCGGGCGGGGAGAACTGCCGCTTCTACGCCATCGTGCTCAACCCGACGGCCTACCGGGCGGCCGAGGGCAGCGCGGAATTGAAAAACCCCGGCCCCGCGCCGGAGCCGGAGGCGGAACGGGAGCGCGTGTGGACGAAGTTCGTCCGCCCCGAAACGGACGAGCAGGGCGCGCTGCGCGCGATCTCTTTCACGAACGAGGAGACGTTCAACTTCGCCTTCGACGTCGCGGACGCGCTCGCCGCGAAAAATCCCGACAAGCTCGCCATGCTCCACATCGCCAAAGACGGCGCGGAGCGGCGCTTCACCTTCGCGGACATCCGGCGCGCGTCGAACCAGTGCGCCAACTACTTCAAATCCCTCGGCATCAAAAAGGGCGACCGCGTGATGCTCGTGCTGAAGCGGCATCACCAGTTCTGGCCCGCGCTGCTGGGGCTCCATAAGCTCGGCGCCGTCGCGATCCCGGCGACGTATCTTTTGCAGGGGCACGACTACGCCTACCGCTTCGGCAAGGCGGGCGTGGCGGCGCTCCTGTGCACGGCGGACGGGGACGCCGCGCACAATGCGGAGCTTGGCATGGCGGAATATCCCGCCGCCGTGACGAAGATCCTCGTGGGCGGCAGGCGCGAGGGCTGGCATGACTTCGACGGGGAATACCCTCTTTTCAGCGGCCGCTTCCCGCGCGGCGCGGACGCGCCCTGCGGCTCCGAGCTGATGCTGATGTTCTTCACATCCGGCACGACGGGGCAGCCCAAGCTCGCCGCGCACAGCTATAAATATCCTCTGGGCCACTTCCTCACGGCCAAATACTGGCAGTGCGCCGACCCCGAAGGGCTGCACCTGACCGTTTCGGACACGGGCTGGGCCAAGGCCATGTGGGGCAAGCTCTACGGGCAATGGCTGTGCGAGGCGGCGGTGTTCGTCTACGATTTCGACCGGTTCGAGCCTTCGGACATACTGCCCATGTTCGCGCGCCACAACATCACCTCCTTTTGCGCGCCGCCGACGATGTACCGCATGCTCGCCAAGGAGGACCTCTCGCAATACGACCTGTCGGGCGTGCGCCACGCGTCCATCGCGGGCGAGGCGCTCAACCCCGAGGTGTTCCGCCAAATCGAGAAAGCCACGGGCATGCAGCTTATGGAAGGCTTCGGCCAATCGGAAACCACGCTCGTGATCGGCAACCTCACGGGCGGCGCGCACAAGGTCGGCTCCATGGGCAAGCCCGTGCCGCTCTACGACGTGGACCTCGTCGACCCCGAGGGGAACCCCGTCGAGACGGGGTCGAACGGCGAGATCGTCATCCGCATCGGGGAGGGCGAGCCCTGCGGCCTGTTCGCCGAATATTACAACGACGGCGAGGCGACGCGCGAGGCCAAACGGGACGGCCTTTACCACACGGGCGACCTTGCCTGGCGCGACGAGGACGGGTATTACTGGTACGTCGGCCGCATGGACGACGTGATCAAGTCCTCGGGCTACCGCATCGGCCCGTTCGAGATCGAGAACGTGCTCATGGAGCTTGCGTATGTGCTCGAGTGCGGCGTTTCCGCGGCGCCCGACGAGGTGCGCGGGCAGGTCATCAAGGCGAGCATCGTTTTGACCGCGGGAACGCAGGCGACCGACGAGCTCAAGCGCGAGATACAGGACTACGTCAAGTCCCGCACCGCGCCTTATAAATACCCGCGCATCGTGGTGTTCCGGGAATCCCTTCCCAAAACCACGAGCGGCAAAATCATCAGAAGATTGCTCTAAGGAGGCTCCCCTTTGGATTTCAGGCGCGCGACGATCCTCATCGGCCACTACGGCAGCGGCAAGACCAGCCTCGCCGTCAACCTCGCGCTGCGCCTTCGCGCGGCGGGGAAGGCCGTGACGGTCGCCGACCTCGACATCGTCAACCCGTACTTCCGCACGACCGACCACAGGGCCGCGCTCGAGGAAAAAGGCGTCCGGCTCATCGGCTCGCGCTTTGCCAACAGCAACCTCGATCTGCCCTCGCTCCCCGGCGCGCTGTACGCCGCCGTGGAGGATGAGGAAGCGTACGTCGTGCTGGATGTGGGCGGGGACGACCGGGGAGCGGTCGCGCTCGCGCGCTTCGCGCCGGAGCTCGTGGCGCGCGGCGACTATGAGGCGCTGTTCGTCGTGAACTTCTACCGCCCGCTCACGCGGACGCCGGAGGAGGCGCTCGCGGTCCTTCGCGAGGTGGAGGCGGCCTCCGGCCTCCCCTGCACGGGGCTTGTGAACAACAGCAACCTCGGCAAGCTGACCGCGGCGCGGGATGTCGTTTTCACCGACGCGCGCGTGCGCGAACTTTCGGCGCTGTGCGGCCTGCCCGTCGCGTTCACGGCGGCGGACCGGCGGCTGCGCGGGGAGCTCGAAGGGCTTTCGGGGGAGCTGTTCCCCCTGGATTTGCTTCAATTTGAACCGTATCATAAGGATGGGAGAAGAAATGGCGAAGCTGACGTTTGAATCCGAACTGTGCAAGGGCTGCGGCCTGTGCGTGGACGCGTGCCCGAAGAAAATACTCGCGATCGACCGCGGGAAGCTCAACCGCAAGGGGCATTCCCCGGCGGCGGTCACTGACATGGCGCTGTGCACCGGCTGCGGCTCGTGCGCGACCATGTGCCCGGACTGCGTGATCACGGTGGAAAGGTAGGCGAAAGGTATGGCCGACAGGGTTCTCATGAAGGGCAACGAGGCGATCGCCGAGGCGGCGATCCAGGCCGGGTGCCGCCACTATTTCGGCTACCCCATCACGCCGCAGACGGAGATCGCGGCCTATATGGCAAAGCGCATGCCCAAAATAGGAGGCGTGTTCCTGCAGGCGGAAAGCGAGATCGCCGCGATCAACATGGTCTACGGCGCGGCGGCCGCAGGCGTGCGCGCCATGACCTCCTCCTCGAGCCCGGGCATCTCGCTCAAGGCCGAGGGCATCTCCTACCTCGCGGGCAGCGACCTTCCCGCGCTCATCGTCAACGTGCAGCGCGGCGGGCCGGGCCTGGGCGGCATACAGCCCTCGCAGGCGGACTATTTCCAGGCCACGCGCGGCGGCGGCCACGGGGATTACCACATCCTCGTGCTCGCGCCCTCCGGCGTGCAGGAAATGGCGAGCCTGACCTCGCGCGGCTTCGACATCGCGGACAAATACTCGATGCCCGCCATGATCCTTGCGGACGGCACCATCGGCCAGATGATGGAGCCCGTCGCGCTCGAGATCGGCGCGCAGACGCAATACGAAAAGCCCTGGGCGCTCACGGGCACGGGCATGAAGCGGGAGCACAACGTCGTGACCTCGCTCTGCCTCCAGCCCGAGCAGCTCGAGCGGCAGAACTTCGCGCGCTACGAGAAATACGCGCGCATCGAACAGAACGAGGCGCTCTGGGAGGAATATCTCATAGAGGATGCCGAGATCTGCGTCGCGGCCTACGGCATCGCCGCGCGCGTGGCGCGAAACGCCGTGGACGAGGCGCGCGCCAAAGGGATCCGCGCGGGACTGCTGCGGCCAATCACGCTCTGGCCGTTCCCGAAACAAGCGTTCGCCGAGGCCGCGAAAACCGCGAAAGCCTTCGTCTGCGCGGAGCTTTCCATGGGGCAGATGATCGAGGACGTGTCGCTCTCCATCCGCTGCAGCCGGCCGGTCGCGCTCGTGCGCCGCTCCGGCGGCATGATCCCCTCGCCCGGGCAGGTGCTCGGGGAAATCGAAAAAGCCGCGGGAGGTGAAGCGCTGTGATCGTCGCCAAAAGGCCCCATGCCCTGTTGAACGTCCCCACGCATTACTGCCCGGGCTGCACGCACGGCATCATACACCGCCTCGTGGCCGAGGCCATAGACAGGCTCGGCATCGAGGGGAAGTGTATCGGCATCTCGCCGGTCGGCTGCGCGGTGCTCGCCTACGATTATTTCGCCTGCGATATGATCGAGGCCGCGCATGGGCGCGCGCCCGCCGTGGCGACGGGCCTCAAGCGCGCGAGCCCGGATTCGATCGTCTTTACCTATCAGGGCGACGGCGACCTTGCCTCCATCGGCATGGCGGAAATCGTCCACGCCGCCGCGCGCAACGAGAACATCACGGTCATTTTCGTCAACAACGCCATCTACGGCATGACCGGCGGGCAGATGGCCCCCACCACGCTGCCCGGCCAGCGCACCAAGTCATCGCCCACCGGGCGCGACGTGGAACTGGCCGGCTTCCCGATGCGCATGGCCGAGCTGGTGGGGTCGCTGCCCGGCGCGGCCTATGTCACGCGGCGCTCGCTGCACAACGTCAAGGAGATCAACAAGGCCAAGAAAGCGATCCGCACAGCCTTCAAGGTGCAGCTTGCCGGGCTGGGCTTCGCCATGGTCGAGCTGCTGTCGGCCTGCCCGACTAACTGGGGCCTCTCCGCACCGGAGGCCATGCAGTGGATCGAGG
>MWBW01000043.1 GCA_002069725.1 Firmicutes bacterium ADurb.Bin248
ATGCTGCTCGTGTCGCGCGACCTGAGGGAAGCTTATCTGCTCAAGGAGGTGTTCTACAAATTTATGGAGAGCGGGGACTCCATGCGGGCGAAGGAGCGGCTGCGGGAATTTCAGCTTCACGCTTATGTCGCAGGCATTCCGGAGTTCGAGGCGTGCCTGACCATGCGGCTCAATCCCATATTCTGTGTAAACTCCTAACAAAGGAGCAAAAGGGGCAAAATATTGCTTGGCGGCAGCGGTTCTATCCGGTGCCGCCTTTTCTAAAACATAACGCCGGCGGGGACGGATGTCAAGGGCGGCGCAGCCGCATGTTTACCCTTGATGTCCGGCACCGACGGTGTTACTCAGGCCTGTCGGTAAAGAACACTGCCATCTGAGCGTGAATCACGCTCCAATCCTGCCGCCTGCCCGTCCACTTTTTCGTAATGTCCATCATCGCAAGATACAACGCGCTTGAATTTCCGCCCGCAGTTATCACATTGGATCATGCCGGAAAAGGGGTATCTCGCGGGCGTGTCCATGGAAACGTTGTTGTTTAGCCTGTTGGCCTCGAGCTGCCTTTGCGCACGATCGAATGTGTCCCGGTCAATGATAGCGGGATGCGTGCCCTCCGCGTAGTACATCGGCAGCACGCCCTTGTTGGGGCGTTCCTTCTTGGTCAGATGGTCGGGCACATAGCTTTTTTGCAGCAGGGCGTTGCCGGTATACTTTTCGTTGTGCAGCAGATGCAGCACACGCGCGCCCGACCACGCGCCACCGCGCCGCTGCAATATGCCCAGCGTGTTGAGCCGCTTGGCGATCGTCTCCGCGCCGATGCCCTCAATGCAATATTGGAAAGCCTGCCGCACGGCTGCCGCTTGCTAATGACTTTAAACGATCATGCAATGGTTATGGTATTCAAATAGACGAGTGCGAACCCGGAAAAGCAATAATTGGCTCAAGGGTTATTCGTTTTCCGTTTAAGTTGTCACGCGGGCAAAGGATAGCAACTTTGCGCGACAGACTGGAAGACATTGGGCGTGAAATGCGACGGAATGGCGTTTTAGTGCAGACTGATGCCAATTCTGATACTTTCCTTGATGTTCCACGTACCAATCATGACCTGGTTTTATTTTCCGATGTTATTAATGCTATACCTCTTGTAACTTCGCGTGAACAACTGTTTTTTCCTCTCGGTAGGACCCCAGACGGCAAGGACATCTTCAAGAATCTCAAAGAATTACCACACCTGTTGGTAGGAGGAAGCACGGGGTCTGGGAAATCTGTATTCCTCTACACCTTGCTTTGCTCAATACTCAAAACGCATCCTAACGCAAATGATTGTCAAATCCTCCTGTCATCTTCAAAGCGTGAAGACTTTGTATACTTTGAGGGATTACCACAACTTGTCGAAGGTCGTGTATTTGCTGATGCTGAGGAAATGACCGAGTTGTTCAAGGATTTCATATATCGTGAATCAGAACGACGAGGGGAGTTACTGATTAACGCGAGGAAACGCGACATCGACGCCTACAACCTCACTGCCGATGAAAAACTTGCTCCCCTTGTTGTCATCGTAGACGAATTTGCCGACTTAACGGATCAATTATCAAGTCGTCAGGAAAAAAACGACTTCTATACACCTATTCGAAAGATAGCGCAAGCCGGACGTAGTAGAGGAATTCATTTGGTACTATGCACACAGCGCCCATCGGCTGACCTTGTGCCATCAAACATCAAGGCTCAACTCAATGGGCGGTTAGCTTTACGCGTCAACGATGCGATTGCTTCAAGAATGATAATTGATGACAACGGTGCAGAGCGTTTGCAGAAACACGGCGATATGCTCTATAAAACTGAGACTGGTACTGAGCGCGTACAGGGTTACTATATTGATATCCCTGAAGTGGAGAACATTGTCAACGAGGTTATGACTAACAACACAGGAAACTAAAATAGAACGATTTAACGATTCCTATATTTTTTAATTATTCCCCTTGCCCTTATCTGGTGGGTGCATAAAATAACGATTAGGGCGCAAAAGGCCAGCAATATTAAGGGAAAAATCAAATCCGAAGCTACTGCTAAAAACGCAAAAGCCCTGAAATCGCCTGATTTCAGGGCTTTTGCGCATAGAAAAATAGCTTGCCATTGTATCAATGACAAGCTACTTAGGTGGTGGAGCCGAGGGGAGTCGAACCCCTGTCCGAAAACCTGTCGACAAGACTTTCTACGAGCGTAGCTTATGTTTTAATATTCCCTCCGTCCGGCTCCCGTAAGCAGGATCCGGGTTTCAGTAGCTTCATAAAGTCCCGCCCGCGGCAAAGCTTACGCGGGTTGGTTCCCCACATTAATGACGCCCGTATCCGACGGCGTGGGCACCGCCGGGCGGACGGTCACTGCTTAAGCAGCAACGGGTGCGAAGTTTACTTCGTCGTTTGGTTTTTAAATTTCCCGCTTTTATCGAAGCGCGGGGCTTCGGCTCGCTTATCCGGCCTCCACGATCCCCGTCGAAACCATTTACGGCCCCATGAGCGGCGATCCGCCGTGAATACTATTATACACGAATCTGCGCGTTTAGTCCATATTCCTCATCTTGCGGTCCATGTCGCGCTTGGCGTCGCGCTCGGCGATCGCGTGGCGCTTGTCGTAAAGCTTTTTGCCCTTTGCGACGGCAAGCTCGAGCTTGACCTTGCCGTCCTTTAAGTACATGCGCGTGGGTATGAGGCTGTATCCGTCCGCCTGGGAAAGCGACTGGAGCCTGCGTATTTCCGACTTGTGCAGCAGCAGTTTCCGGTTGCGAAACGGATCTCGGTTGAAGATGTTGCCCTGCTCGTAAGGGCTGATGTGCATGCCGATCACATACATCTCGCCGTTTTTCACCATGGCGTAGCTGTCCTTGAGGTTCACCTTGCCCGCACGGATGGACTTGACCTCCGTGCCCACAAGCGAGATGCCGCACTCGTAGCTGTCCTCAATGAAGTATTCGTGCCGCGCGGCGCGGTTCTCCGCAAGCTGCCGCACGCCCTTTTTAACCGGCATATTCCCCCATCCCTTCCATCAAAAAAGTGGCCGCCGTTTTGACGGGCGCTTGCGCCCGTCAATTTATGATACTACGATTTCCTCCCGCGGGCAAGGCGGCGTTTGGGCTCGGGCTTCTTCGGCTTGCGCGCGGGCTTCTCGGCCGGCGCACTCTGCGAGGTGCCGCCGCGCGTGCCGTTGGCGAGCTCGAAATCGATCGTGCCCGCGCCGACGTCCACCGCGATCACGCGCACGCGGGCCTCGTCCCCCAAGCGGAAGCCCCTGCCCGTGTTGCGGCCCACGAGGCGGTAGCGCCGCTCATCGCACTCGAAATAATCCCCCGCGAGCGAGGCCGCGCGCACCATCCCCTCCACCGTATTGCCCAGCCGGACGAAAAAACCGTACTGCGCGACACCCGAAATGATCCCTTTCTCGACGCTGCCGATGCGCGAAGCCATGTATTCGCACTTCTTTAGGTCGTCCGCGGCGCGCTCGGCCTCCATGGCGACAAGTTCCCGGTCGGAGCAGCGGCGCGCCATCTCCTCCATGGCCGAATCGTACTTTTCGCTCACCTGCGCACTCATGCCGCCCGAGAGCAGCAGCTTCATCATCCTGTGGACGACGAGGTCGGGGTATCTGCGAATCGGCGAGGTGAAGTGGCAATAGTATTCGGCGGCGAGGCCATAGTGCCCGAGGCATTCCCCGGCGTAGCGCGCCTTTTTCATGGAGCGCAGCATCACGCGCGCGACGAGCGTTTCATCCTTGGTGCCCTTCGCCCGCAAAAGTATCTTCTGCAGCAGCGCGGGCTTCCCGCTTCCCATGCTCCTGACGCCGAGGCCGAGCGTGTTGAGGAACACGTTGAGCTCGTTAAGCTTATCCTTATCCGGCGTTTCGTGCACGCGGTACATCATGGGGATGCCCGCGGCGGCCGCGTGCGCCGCGACGGTTTCGTTCGCCTCGAGCATGAACTCCTCGATCATGCGGTTGGATATGCCGCGTACGGCGGCTTTGACGTCCACCGCGCGGCCCTCGGCGTCGAGCGTGATGTCGGCTTCGTCCAGATCGAAATCGAGGCAGCCGCGCTTCACGCGCTTCTCGTGCAGGATGGCCGCAAGCTCCTTCATATCCGTGAGCATGGGCAGCACGTCCGCGTATTTTTCGCACAAAGACGCGTCCCCGTCGAGCATGGCGTTGACATCGTCGTAGGTCATGCGGTGCGCGGAGCGTATGACGGTATCCGCCATGCGGTGGGATACGGGCTTCCCCTCGGCGTCGAGCCGCATGATGCAGGAGAAGGTGAGCTTATCCTCCCCTTCGTTGAGCGAGCACGCGCCGTTCGAGAGCTCCGCGGGAAACATGGGCAGCACGCGGTCGGGGAAATATACGCTCGTGCCGCGCCGGTACGCCTCCTCGTCGAGCGGGGTGCCTTCGGCGACGTAGGCGCTCACGTCCGCGATGTGCACGCCGAGAATCCACCCGTCGGCAAGCTTTGTGAGCGACACCGCGTCGTCGAGATCCTTCGCGTCCGCGCCGTCGATGGTGACGATAAGCTTGCCGCGAAGGTCTTCGCGCAGCGCGATCGCGTCCTCGGGCACGGGCTTGTTGAGCGCCTTGGCCTGCTTCGTCGCAGCCTTTGGGAACACGTCCGGCAGCTCCAGCCGCCGGATGATCGAGAGCATGTCGGCGCGCGCGTCGTCCCTCGCGCCGAGTATCTCCGTGATCTCGCCCAGCATGGGACGCCTGCCGTCGGGATAGCGCGTGATTTTGGCGACGACCTTATCCCCGTTCTTCGCGCCCAGAGTATGCCCCACGCCGATGAGCATGTCGAAGCATACGCGCGGCTCGTCGGGCACGACGTAGCCGCCCTCGGAACCGTCCAGCTCATATGTGCCCACGATGACCGCGTGCGCGCGAATGGCGATCATGGCGACCTCGGCCTCCTGCGTGCCGTTGTGGCTCGAGGTTTCCGCCGCGCGCGCCCAGACCATATCGTTGTGCATGGCGCCGTGCATGGCGTCCGCGGGGATGAACATGTCTCCCCCGCCCGCCTCCGGGATAAAGAAGCCGTAGCCGCGCGCGCTGCCCTGCACGCGGCCGTAGATCAGCCCCGTCTGCTCCGGAAGCGCGAGCTTGCGCTTCCTCGTGAGGATCAGCCTGCCCTCGAGTATCAGCTTTTCGATGGCCGAGGCCGCCTCGTCCTTGTACTCGAAGCATTCCATGAGCGCTTCCGGCGACATGGGCCTGCCCTCGCGCAGCAGCGCTTCGATGATTCTTGTTTCCATTTCTCCCTTGCCCAAATCCAATCTTTCCGTTTTTATTATTTATGCTTTCCCGCCGACGCCCGGGACAAACAAAAAGGGTGCGCCGAGCGCACCCGTGTCAACCGATCGCTTATCAATAGAGCATCATCATCGCGATGCCGAGCACGCCTATGGCAATCGCGAGGATAACGGTCAGCTTCTGGAGTTTGGCTTCCCTGCTGGCGGCCCTGCCGCGCATCGTGAAGGGGGTCGCATCCCCGCCGAACGCGCCGCCGAGGCCCCCGCTCTTGGTCTGCTGCATCAGCACGACGCTCACGAGTATCGCCGAAACGACGATGAGGATTATGTTAACGATGATCCCGACAGTTTCCATTCCTTAAACCTCCTAAACGACTGCAAGCGGTATTATATCACGCGGCAATGCATTAAGCAAGCACGAATATCGCCCGTTTCCGCGGCTTTTCCGCGCAAAAAGCGGATGGTTCAGCCGCGCTGGACAAGCGTTTTGCCCGTCATCTGCGCGGGCTGCTCAAGCCCCATGAGCGCGAGCAGCGTAGGCGCGACGTCCGAAAGCCTGCCGCCGGGGCGAAGCTTCGCGCCCTTTCTCTCGGGGTCGACCAGCACGAGAGGCACGGGGTTGGTCGTGTGCTCGGTGAAGGGACCGCCTTCGTCGTCGTACATGCGCTCGCAGTTGCCGTGATCCGCCGTGACGATGGCGCGCCCGCCGTTTTTCAATATCGCGCCGACCACCTTGCCCAGGCATTCGTCCACGACGTGCACGGCTTTCGTTGCCGCCTCCATCACGCCCGTATGGCCGACCATGTCGGGGTTGGCGAAATTGAGTATCATGAGGTCGTACTTCCCGCTCTCGACGCGCGACACGGCTTCCGCCGCGACCTCATAGGCGCTCATCTCGGGCTTGAGGTCGTAGGTCGCTACCTTTGGCGAAGGGATCAGCGCCCTGTCCTCGCCGGGGTTGGGCGCTTCGACGCCGCCGTTGAAGAAGAAGGTGACGTGCGCGTACTTCTCGGTTTCCGCGATGCGAAGCTGGGTTTTGCCGCTTTGCGCGAGATACTGCCCGAGCGTGTTCTCGAGTGTTTCCGGCTTGAAAGCGACCAGGAGCCTGCCCTCGAAGTTCTTGTCGTACTGCGTCATGGAAACATAGCATAGGGGGAAGAAGCCGTATCTCCTCTCGAAGCCCGCGAAATCCTCGAAGACGAACGCGCGCGTGATTTCCCGCGCCCGGTCGGAGCGGAAGTTATAGAAGATCACGCTGTCGTTCGCGCGTATGGCCGCGACGGGCTTGCCGTTTTTCTCGACCACGACCGGCACGACGAACTCGTCGGTCACGTCCCTGTCGTAGGAAGCCTGCATGGCCTCTTCGGGGTCGCTGGCCTTCACGCCCTCGCCGTAGACGAGCGCGGCGTAGGCCTTCTCGACGCGCTCGAAGCGGTTGTCACGGTCCATGGCGTAGTAGCGCCCCATGACGGTGGCGATTTCGCCGCAGCCGATCTCCCCGAGCTTTTCCTTGAGCCGGCGGATGTAGCCCTTGCCGCTTCGCGGCGGCACGTCGCGCCCGTCCATGAAGCAGTGGACGTAGACTTTCGTAAGCCCGGCACGCTTGGCGAGCTCCACGAGCGCGTAGAGATGCTCGATGTGGCTGTGCACGCCGCCGTCGCTGCAAAGCCCCATCAGGTGCAGCGCGGAGCCGTGCGCCTTGCAGTTGTCTATGGCGGCGAGGAATTCCGGCGTGTGCCCGAACTCCCCGTCCCCGATGGAATTGGTGATGCGCGTCAGATCCTGATAGACCACGCGCCCCGCGCCGAGGTTGAGATGCCCGACCTCGGAGTTGCCCATCTGCCCCTCGGGAAGCCCCACCTCGAGGCCCGAGGCGAGTATCTCGGTGTGCGGATACTCGTTCCACAGCCGCGTGAAGTTCCTCGCGCCATCCGCCCTGATGGCGTTGCCCGCGGCTTCCTCGCGGCAGCCGAAGCCGTCGAGTATGATAAGAGCCGTCAGCTTCTTCATTTCGTACCTTCCGCGCTGTAGTGGACGACCTGCAAAAAATCGGCCGCCTTGAGGCTCGCCCCGCCGATGAGCCCGCCGTCGATGTCGGGCATGGCCATGAGCTCCGCCGCGTTTTTGGGGTTCATGCTGCCGCCGTATTGGATGCGGATGGCTTGCGCGACGGCCTCGCCGTAAAGCTCCCGCACGATGGCGCGGATGAAGGCTATGGTTTCCTCCGCCTGCTCGCTCGTGGCGGTGCGGCCCGTGCCTATGGCCCAGACGGGTTCGTAGGCGACGACGACCCGCACGGCCTCCTGCGCGCTCATATCCTTGAAGGCGGCTTTGGCCTGCGCGCCGACCCGGGCTTCCGTCTCCCCCGCCTCGCGCTGATCAAGGCTCTCGCCCACGCAGACGATGGGCGTGATGTCCGCCGCGAGCGCGGCGCGCGCGCGCTTGTTTACGCCCTCGTCCGTTTCGCCGAAATACTGCCGCCGCTCGCTGTGGCCGACGATGGCAAATTCCACGCCGAGCTCCTTCAACATGGCCGCGCTGACCTCGCCCGTGTACGCGCCCTTTTCCGCCCAGTGGACGTTCTGCGCGCCGAGGCGGATAGTGCTTCCCGCGAGCGCGGCCTTCGCCGCCGCGAGGCCGGTGAACGGCGGGCAGACGACCACGTCGCACGCCGCGTGTCCGACCAGAGGCCTCAACTCCCCGATGAGCTTGGCGCACTCGGAAGGGGTCATGTTCATTTTCCAGTTGCCCGCGATGATGGGTTTACGCATATGTCAATCTCCTTAATTTGGTTACTTATCGTTGAGCGCCGCGACGCCCGGAAGCGTCTTGCCCTCGAGGAACTCGAGGCTCGCGCCGCCGCCCGTTGAAATGTGCGTGATGCTCTTGGCAAAGCCGAGCTTCTTGACGGCGGAAGCGGAGTCGCCGCCGCCGACGATGGTGGTGCCTTCGCACTCGGCCAAGGCCTTGGCGAGCGCCGCGGTGCCCTTGGAGAACGCCGGGAACTCGAACACGCCCATGGGGCCGTTCCAGACGACGGTCTTGGCCTTCCCGATTTCCGCGGCGTATTCCTCCCGCGCTTTTTCGCCGATGTCGAGCCCCATCCAGCCCGCGGGGATCTCGCTTGAGGGAACGGTCTTATACGCAGCGTCCGCCGCGAACTTATCGGCGATCACGGAATCGACGGGCAGCATGAGCTTGACGCCCTTTTTCCTGGCCTGATCCATGAGTTCGCCCGCGAGGTTCACGCTCTCCTTGTCGAGCAGCGAGGAGCCGATTTCATAGCCCATCGCCTTGAAGAAGGTGAAGGCCATGCCGCCGCCGATGAGCAGCGCGTCGCACTTTCCGAGCAGGTTCGTGATGACGCCGATCTTATCCGAAACCTTCGCGCCGCCGAGTATGGCCACGAACGGGCGCACGGGGTTCTCGAGCGCCCCGCCCATGACGGCAAGCTCCTTGCCGATGAGGAAGCCCGCGACCGCGGGCAGATACTCCGCCACGCCCGCCGTGGAGGCGTGGGCGCGGTGCACGGTGCCGAACGCGTCCGAAACATAGACCTCCGCGAGCGCGGCGAGCCGTTTGGCAAACGCGGGGTCGTTCTTCTCCTCCTCCTTGTGGAAGCGGAGGTTTTCGAGAAGCAGTATTTCGCCTTCGCCGAGGGAAGCGGCGAGCTTCTCCGCCTCGGGGCCGACGCAGTCCGGCGCGAAGGAGATCTTTACGCCGGGCAACAGCTCCGCGAGGCGTTCGGCGACCGGCGCGAGGGAAAATTCCGGCTTCGCCTCGCCGTCGGGCCGCCCGAGGTGCGAGCAGACGATGAGCTTCGCCCTGTGCTCGAGCAAGTACTTCACCGTCGGGAAGGACGCCGTGATGCGCTTGTCGTCCGCGACCTGTCCCTCCTGCGTCAGAGGCACGTTGTAGTCCACGCGCAGCAGCACGCGCTTGTCCGCGACGTCGATATCCTCAACTGTTTTTTTCGCCATTGTGCCGTCCTCCTATGTCAAATTTATCAAAATCGAACGCTTTATGACTTTCCAGGTTTTGACCGTTATCATTTTAACACATCCGCCGTATATTGCAAATTCGTTAATTTATGAGCCCGCGCGCCCGCTATTATGGACGGTTTCACCCGGGCCGTGTTATAATCCCCGTATGAGGAAATTCTTAGCCGCGCTGCTTATCATATCGATGCTGGTTCCCGCGCTCGGCGCCTGCAAAAGCAAGGACGCCGAATCGACCGGCGCGCTCGACGTGACGGAGACCGCCGCCCCGACGCAAACGCAGGCGGGCGCCGCCGGTTACGGCCACAGCGCGGGCGTGAATATCCGCGCGAGCGCGGCATACGCCTTCGAGGGCGGACAGGGCGCCACGCTCTACGGCGCGATCGAATACGAAAACACGGGCGACTGCCCCATCGTCATCTCAAAGGCGCATTTCGTGTTTACTCTGGAAAGCGGCAAGATCGAATACGACCACGTGCCGCCGCTGGGCGAGTATATGGTCGTGCTGCCGGGAGAAACCTCCTTCGAAGCCGTGTGGGTCACGGGGAAAAGCGTCACGCCCGGCGAGGCCGTGACGCTCTCCGCGTCTCTGACCGCGACCGAGGCCGCGGCGCCCAGGGTCGCGCTCGAGGCGGATAACCTTTACGTCGCGGACAACTATCCCGGTTTCTCGACGCTTTCGGGCAGGCTCTCGTGCGCGTCGCAGTCCGGCTGCACGATGAACGTCGTCTGCGTCGGCTTCTACGATGAGGCGGGCGCGTTCCTCGGCGCATGGTATTTCACGAAAAACGCCGTGCTCGAGCCGAACGAATCGAAGAACTTCGTCATCAACATGCGGGACTTCCCGTTTTCCGATCTCGGCGCGCGCGTCGCCGGCTTCAAATCCGCGGCCTTCGGCTTCGACCTCTAGGACGCTGTATGGCGGAACCGATCAAGCTGACAAACCAACAGGCGCGGCGCTTCCTGCTCCATAAGCAGGGGCTTCTGGGCGAGCGCCGCTTCGCGGGCAAAGCCGGCGTGCTCGATTACATCCGCGAGGTCGGCTCCGTGCAGTTCGATCCCGTGGACATCTGCGGCAAAAACGCGGAGCTCGCGCTGCATTCTCGCGTCGGGAGCTTCACGAAGAAGGATTTCGCAGAGCTTCTCTACGAGGATCGCGCGCTGGTCGATTATTTCGATAAAAACCTTTGCGTCTTGCCCGTGGAGGATTGGCCGTATTTCGGGCGGTACCGCCGCCGCTACCGCGATCACGAGCGCGTGCGCGACGAAATCGAGGCCGTGCGGGAGGAGATCAAAAACGAGATCCGCGCGCGCGGCGCGCTCTGCTCCACCGACCTCGGCTACGAGGATAAGGTCGGCTGGTTCTGGAGCGACACGCGGCTCTCCCGGGCCGCGCTCGAACGCATGTACTACTGCGGCGAACTCGCGGTGCACCACAAGAAGGGCACCATCAAGTATTACGACCTCGCGGAACACTGCATCCCCGAAGAACTGCTCGGCGCGCCGGAACCCTTCCCCGACGAGGGGGATCACATCGCCTGGCGCGTGGAGAGGCGCGTCGGCGCGGTCGGCTTGCTGTGGAACCGCGCCTCGGACGCGTGGCTCGGCATCGGCCTCAAAACCGCCGGGCGGAACGCGGCGTTCGCACGTCTGCTCGACGAGGGCAAGCTCGTCGAAATTTCCGTCGAAGGCATAAAGGACCCTCTGTATTGCCGCGCGCGGGACGCGCAGTTGATCGATTTCGTCAAAGCGAAGTCCGATCTGCCCGCGCGAAGCGAGTTTCTCGCGCCGCTCGACAACATGCTCTGGGACAGGAAGCTCATTTTCGCGCTGTTCGGCTTCGATTATAAATGGGAGATCTACACGCCCGCGGACAAGCTCAAATACGGCCACTATGTGCTGCCCGTGCTGATGGACGACATCTTCGTCGCGCGCATCGAGCTCGCGCGGGATAGGCAGAACGGCGGCATGGCCGTAAAAAACCTGTGGTATGAGGACGGGATCAGACCCACAAAGGCGCGGGAGAAACGGATCGAGGCGTGCGTGAAGAGGCTGGAGAGGTTTGACAAAGCATAAATTCATTCTACCTCGGGCGGCGCAGGCCGCCCTTTTTCTTTAACATTATTTTACTCGCCGCGGCCCTCGCGAATCCGAACACACTAAGCCTGAAGTTCGTTCGGAGGTTCCGAGATGGAAATTGCGTTCTGGATACTCGCGCAGGTGCTTCTGTGCGCTGGAATATATTGGTTCATGGCGCGGCGGCTCAACCGCGCCGCGGGCGTTGCGAAAAAGCGCCCGCCCGTTAAGGTGAAGCCCAAGGAAGAAGACCGGGAACTGCGCGACCTTCGCGCCATGCGCGCGCGCGCGCTCAACGTGCCGCTCGCGGAAAAGACGCGCCCCGCGCGCATGGAGGACATCATAGGCCAGGAGGAGGGCGTCCGCGCGCTCCGCGCAGCCATGTGCGGGCCGAACCCGCAGCATGTGATCATCTACGGCCCGCCGGGCATAGGCAAGACCTGCGCCGCGCGGCTCGTGCTCGAGGAGGCCAAGCGGCGTACGGATTCCCCGATCGACGCGGCGAGCCAGTTCGTCGAGATCGACGCGACCTGCGTGCGCTTCGACGAGCGCTCCATCGCCGACCCGCTCATCGGCTCCGTACACGATCCCATCTATCAGGGCGCGGGCGTGCTGGGCACGCAGGGCGTGCCTCAGCCAAAGCCGGGCGCCGTCACGCGCGCGCACTGCGGCGTGCTCTTCCTCGACGAGATCGGCGAGCTGCATCCCGTGCAGATGAACAAGCTTTTAAAAGTGCTGGAGGACAGGCGCGTGTTCTTCGACAGCGCGTACTATTCGCCGGACAACGCGGCGATTCCCCCATACATACACGACATCTTCCGCAACGGCCTGCCGGCGGACTTCCGCCTCGTGGGCGCGACCACAAGGAGCCCGGAGGAGCTTTCCCCCGCGCTTCGCTCGCGCTGCGTGGAGCTGTTCTTCCGCCCGCTCGGCCAGAGGGAACTGATGCGCATCGCCTCGGGCGCCGCGGAGCGCATAGGCCTTGGCATGGACGAGGCTGCGCTCGCCGCCTGCGCGCAGCACAGCGCCTCGGGCAGGGACGCCGTGAACATCGTCCAGCTCGCGGGCGGCGCCGCGATGGAGGAGGGGCGCGCGCGCATACTCGAATCGGATGTGCTCTGGGTGGCGCAGGTCTGCCACCACGCGCGAAGGGTCGTCGCGCGCATTTCGGATATCCCGCGCGCGGGCGTATGCGCGGGGCTCGCCGTATCCGGCATGGGTCAGGGCGCGGTGATCGAAATCGAGTGCAGCGCAAGCCGGACTTCGCGGGGCATGGGGACGCTCTCGCTCGGCGGCATGGTCGAGGAGGAGGAGTTGGAGCTTCGCGGGCGGCGGCTTCGCCGCAAGGGCACCGCGCGCGTGTCGGCGGAAACGGCGTGCGAAGCGTTCTTTCGCCGCTTCAATGTGGACTACCGCGATTACGACATCAGCTTCAACGTGCCCGGAGGCATACCCATGGACGGCCCGAGCGCGGGCGTCGCGCTGTGCGTCGCGCTCATGAGCGCCGTCACGGGAAGGCCGCCCGTGCCGCTGATCGCGCTCACGGGCGAGGTAACCTCGCGCGGCGAGGTGCGGCCCGTGGGCGGCGTGCCGGATAAGCTCGCTGCGGCCGTGGAGGCGGGCGCGAAGCTCGTGGTCATACCCGAGGCCAACTACGAGGAGGCCTTCGATTCCCTGCCGCTTCGGATCGTGCCCGTGAGCGACGTTGTGGAGGCGATGCGCGCGGCCTTCGGCATCCCCTGCGGGGAGGAATGGCTCGAAGGCGTGATCCCGCTCTCCGCGAGCGAGGCGTAAGCGGATAAAACGCGGTTGACATTTCAGGTTTAATGCGTTAAACTCAATTTGGGTTTAACGCATTAAACTTATCTGCGAGGGCGTTTTATGACCGTGCCGAAAGTATATGAAAGCGAATACCGTTTTTGCGAAATCCTTTGGGAGAACGAACCCGTGAACAGCACGCGGCTCGTCGGCCTGTGCAGGGAGAAGCTCGGCTGGACGAAGGCCACGACGTATACGGTCATACGCAGGCTCGCCGGGCGCGGCGTCGTGAAAAGCGAAAACGCCGTGGTCACTTCGCTCGTTTCCCGCGACAAGGTGCAGTCAGCCGAGATCGAGGAGCTCGTGGAAAAGCGCTTCGGCGGATCTCTGCCCGCGTTCATCGCCGCCTTCGTCAGGCACGGCTCCCTTTCGGCGAAAGAGGCCGAGCAGATTCGGGAGATGATCGAAGCGTATCGGGAGGACTGAGTATGGAAGCCGTATTTCTTTCCGTTTTTAATATGAGCGTCGCCGCTTGCTGGCTGATACTCGCCGTGCTGCCGTTGCGCTTCCTGTTAAAAAAGGCGCCCAAACCCGTCATGCTTGCGCTCTGGGCGATGGCCGGACTGCGCCTCGCGCTTCCGTTTTCCGTAAAGAGCGCGCTGAGCCTCATTCCCAGCGCGCAGACCGTTCCGCCGGAAATCCTGTATTCGCAAACGCCGCACATCCACAGCGGCATCGCCGCGCTCAATACTTACGCGAATCCGATCATCGAGAACTCGCTCGCGCCCGAGCCTGGCGCATCGGTCAATCCCGCGCAGATCGCCGCGTTCCTCGCTTCGCTCTTATGGCTCGCCGGAATCGCAGCGATGATTCTATATGGCCTCCTCAGCTACCTGCGCCTTCGCCGCGGCGTCTCCTCGGGCGTATTGCTTGCCGGCAACGTCTATCAGAGCGAGGCGGCGGGCGTCCCGTTCATACTGGGCGTGCTCCGGCCGCGCATCTATGTGCCTTTTTGCCTGGACGAGGATCAGCTTACCCATGTGCTCACCCACGAGCGCGCGCACATCCGGCATCTCGACCATGTCTGGAAGCCGCTCGGCTTCGCCGTACTGGCGCTGCACTGGTTCAACCCCCTTGTGTGGCTCGCATATCTGCTGTTCTGCCGGGATATCGAGCTTGCCTGCGACGAGCGCGCGGTAAGAACCCTCCCGGTGGACGGCAGGAAGGCTTATTCCGCGGTGCTGCTGAGCCTTGGAATAAAACGGACGCCTCTGGCCGTCTGCCCGCTCGCGTTCGGCGAAACGGGCGTGAAACAAAGGATCAGACGCGTGCTTGCGTACAGGAAGCCGACCTTTTGGATACTTCTCGTCTCCCTGCTCTGCTTTGCCGCGCTCGCGGTGTTCTTCCTGACGAACCCGAGCGAAAAAACGGATGATCCGCTCGCGGCGTACGAAGGCGTGAAGCTGAGCGAAATGACGCAAAGCGAGTGCGCCGCGTTCGTGCGGGACAGCGGCATAGAAATCCCGCCCGGGCTTGAAAACGACGCGCTCGGCCGTTTCGCGAAATCGCTTTTCGCTTCCTTCGAGGAAAACCCGTACGGCCCCCCCGCCGCCGTCAGCTACGCCGAAACGCTCGCGCTCTCGCAGCGCATCCGGCGCGCCGTGATCCGGCATTACGATCTCCCGTGGCTCCGGCCCGGCGTATACGAGTTCGAGGAATGCCTGTATATGAACCCGCTGAGCTCCTACTTCCCGCCTGAAGGCACGGGATACGTTTACTGCGTGGGGGAGGATTTTTTCCGGACCGCCGAACAGGAAGGATACGAGGGGCGCGAAAGATATCCCGCCCTGGAAGCCATCGCGGATGACTTCCCGTACTGGAATGTCGAAGCGATCCCGGCGGACGTGTGGAGCGAATCCGATTCCCTGCTCGAGCCGGACATGGACCTGGAAAAACACGCGATCCGGCTGAAGTTCACGGGCGCGGGCACGAATGGAAAGACGGCGCTGTTCCTGATGGATGATGATCTTTGGCTCGTGAGGCTCGGCGAGGGTCCCGTGCCGGTGTGGAGGATCTATAAGCTCAGGCTCACCGACCTGAAGCTTGCGGATTTCACGCCGGAGGCGTAGGCAAAACCGAGCGGCGCGCGCGATGCATTATTCGTCTGGCAATTCAACGTCGAATGTAAACTTCATTTCGTAAGCCGTATCGCGCACGGTCGCGAAGCGGCCGTATACGGTATAATGCGCGCTGTATGGCGCCAGCTCCAATACTCCATCGGTTAAGTCGCCGCCGAAAACGGAATAAGAGGCGGCGCGCTCCCAGTCCTCGACCAGTATCTCATAGTCCCCCGAAGGCTCATAGGAAAAATACAGCCGCACCCGGGTGACCGGATAGCCGTGAACTCCGCCCACGTCGAGGTCGTTCACATGCTCGTCGACCTCCTGTTCCTCCCCCGCGCTCTCGACGGACAATATGGTTTTCGAGGCATGCATGAGTTTTCCTTGCACATTGACCTCATCGTTGAAATACATCATCATCTCAGGCGGGTGGGGCGCGGGATCCGGATCCGCCGCGTCGAAATCAAGCAGAGATTCAATATATCCCCAATCGATCTCGTCTTCAAGGATATAAACAAGATTCCCGTAGTCGTCATAAGGAATATTGGCCCGCAAGACCCCCTCGCACAGCACGATTCGCGTCATGCTCGCGATTTCGTCGCCCTCTTTTTCAGCATAAGTAATATAGATCTGGCGCCTGCCCTCCTGCGGGTAATCTCTGACGTATACCTGCTTTACGCGAAGCGAAGCGATGTACGTGCCAAGGGCGGTTTCATCCCATCCGTAGACGCTGCCGTATCCGGGCCGGCCGTCGCTCCAATTATATGTGGCAATTGCGTCGACGGCATTTTCCGCCGGCGCCTTATCCAAGATGATCGTCTTTATTGTGCCTCCGCTGTCGGCCAGGGCAAAAGACCCGCTGCCCAGAATAAGCACGAGCATGGCAATGCCGACCGCCGCCGTACCGGGAAAGAGTTTGCGCGGTTTTACGATGTTTCTCAGTCTATATCGCAGGGAAGCGGCCGTGGCAGATAAGCGGGTCGTGTATCCTCTGGCGCCGCCGGTCGTATCGAGCAGGAGCTTCGCATATTGCCGTCTTGCGGCGTCGTCCGCATCGGCAAGCACCGCCTCGTCACAGCTCAACTCCAAATCGTCGGATACTCTGCGGCGGGCAATCCACATGAGCGGGTTGAGCCAGCACATAGCCGTGCAGAAACCCAGGAAAGCCTTGGTGCGGATGTCCAGCCGCTGTATATGCCGTAGCTCATGCCGGAATATCAAGGCAAGCTCCTCTTGCGCATAGTCGCGCTGCGGCAGCACAAGCCGCAATGTCCAGGCAAAACAGCCGATGGACACAGGGGTATCTGTGTTTTTCGAGATAAGCATCGGAATGGAACGCTTCATCCCGCGGCGCTTTTGTTCATCCTCCCACCTGGAAAGGGCATCAGCGTCGCGCACCGGAACCGCCTCTTTTAATAAAACCCGCCTATATAGCAAGTGCGAAATGATCTGCCCCAGCAGCACGCATACGAAGCCGATTACCCAGACCAGCGCAAATATCATCAACCATTGGCGCGGCAGGGTAATCACAATGAAAGGGGACATTCCCGTGTTGTTGATATATATAGACAAGTACAACAGGTTCGGCAGCAGCCACAGCGTCGCGCAAGCCTTTGCGCTGATGAAACGCCTCAACAGCGGAAGCGCGCACAGCAGCACGGCAAAATAAACGCTGATATATAAAAACAGCATTGCGTAGGAGGCGACAATGGACGTTGCGGCCCAAGCAAAGCCGTTCGCGGCAATCGCCGTGACGGACAGCGCGAATAGATATATCGGAAGCAGCAACGGCTCAACCAAAGCCGTCATACGGCCTGAGGATTTGTTGAAGCCGTTCAAATCAGATTCGGATTGACGACGCTTATAAAACGCCCAGCCGACAGCCAGAGCGACAATCGATGCAACGACAATTCGTATCAAGGCGATCAGAGCCCCCCTTTTTCCAGCAGATCGCGCAGTTCGGCAATATCGGAACGGCTTAGTCCGCTATCGCAGAGTGCGGCGGCAAACACGCCGAGGTCGCCGCCGCAGAGCTTGTCGACAAAACGTTTGCTTTGAAAGGCAAGGTAATCATGCTTTGTAACAACCGGAGTATAATAATTGGTGCGGCCGTGTTTTTCAAAAACGAGGAAATTCTTCTCGACCAGTCGCGTTAAAAGGGTAAGAACGGTGGTCGCCGCCATGGGGCGCTTATCCTGCAGCATGCGTTCGATATCCGCCCGCGCGGCCGGAGGCGCGCAATCCCAGGCAGCGTTCATCACCTCCAACTCGGCATCAGGCAAACGCCGCATCGCAAAACTCATGGCTCCCCTCCTCCCCCCGCTCCTCCGCTTATACTAATGTAGCAGATATTATTCTACATTAGTAGAAGATATTTGTCAAGATGTGAACCCGGCGCTTTATACCGGCGTTGCTTTTTGCCTGCCCGCCGCCCCATCGCGTATCACGGATCGATGCGGATGGGAGCGCGAAAACGGATAAAAGGGCGAAAATACGCCGTGCCCGGCTTAATTGCCGCATACGGCGCATTTCATTTGCCTCATCGCGTTTTGCTGTCCTACGGATTCCCGCCATTCCCGCGGCGGCCTTTTATCATGCCATACGTTTCATCTTGGTTCTACTTCGCCTTCACGCGAAGGCTCCCGCTCGAGGTGTCCACGCTGAAATCGGCCGCTCCGTCGCCCACGGCAAACCGGTTGCCGTCCTTCACCGCGGCGAAATCGCAGCTCATCTCGCCGGAGGAAGTGTCATACCGGAGCGTGAAGCCGCTCTGCGCGGGCAGGGAAAGCGTGACGTCGCCGGAGGAGGTCGATATGCTGAGCTTATCCGGGCAGGCGTCGAGGGCGAGCGTAACATCGCCCGAGGTCGTGCCGACGCGCGTCCTCCCGAAGCTGCCCGCGAGGTTCACCCGCCCCGAGCTCGTATCGACGGAGAGGGATTCCGCACTGAGCGCGCCGAAGGATCCGGCCACGCCCGAGGTCGTGCCGATTGAAAGCGCGCCGCAGTCCCCCGATACGGATACGTCGCCCGAGGAGGTGTCGATCGAGGTGGAGGACGCCCCGCCGAGGCTCTCTATGGTCACCGCGCCGGAGCTGGTGTCCGCCTCGAGGGTATCGTAGGCTCCCGAAAAGCTCACCTTTCCCGAGGACGCGTCGAGCGTGACCTTGTCCGCCTTCATGCCGGTGGCGTCCAGATCCCCGGAGCTGCTGTCGAACAGGAAGCGCTTCGCCGTGATGTTCGATACCAGCAGCGAGGCCGAAGAGGCGTCGTAGGAGAACGTATCCATGTTGTCCGCGAGCGACTTGGGAATGCTCACGGTCAGCTCCTTTTCGGGCAGATTTCCCGAAACCTCGGGCGCGCAGTATTGGACGTACAAAGTGCCGTTCTCCATGCCGTAGCGCAGGGCGGCGCCCTCGGAAACCGGAGCGGCGGATCGTTCGCACAGCTTCACCTCGCTGCCGTCGTAAATCAATATGATCACGTTCCCGGCGATCCAGTCGAGCTCGAGGCTGTCGAGCCCCTGCGCGTCGATGTAATAGTTGCCGTCCTCGTTAAAGGCGTTGTTCCAATTGCGGTAGCCGGACAAACCGCCGACGTTGACGCCGGGCGAGAACCCGGAGAAAATCCATTGCCAGCCCAACCGCGCTCCAAACGCATGACCCGTGGCGACGAACACGGCGCCCGCCAGTATCATCGCGAGCGCGATGATGAGCAGATTCCTGACTGTCTTGTTCATTTTATGACTCCTTCCTGATAAAAATCGATTTGATCCCCCTTGCGATGAGCGCGGTGAGCTTCACGAGGCCCCTGGCCGCCGCGAGCGCGCCGAAGAACGCGAGTATGCTCAACCCCGCGAGCGCGAAGCCGCCGCCGAGCGCAAGCGTCCGATACGCCAGTATCGTCGGAACTACGAACGCCGCGACCATCAGCGCGAGGCCCGCGAGCGCGATGGCGAGCACGCATGCGAAGAGCACCACGATAAGCGCCCAGATCACGACATACACCGAGAGCAGCACCGCAAAGATCAAAAGCAATATGGGCAGCCACACGGGCGCGCCCAGCACCAGCAGCACGACGCGCAGCGCCGTCCATCCCCCGCCGGACTTCACGCGCGACTTCACGAGCATGGGCAGCGGCGAATCCTGCAGAACCGTTTTGGCGATCTCCTCCGGAGCGCCCAGCTTTTCCACAGCGCGCGCCTCGGGGATGCCGTCCTCCGTCATGTCGTCGAGAAGCTCCGCGTAATAGGCGAGCTGCTTTTCGATTTCCTCTTTGGGAAGCTGGGAGAGGCGGCTTCCCAGAGCATCCAGAAATTCACGCTTTGTCATGGCTTACCCCCTCCTTGATAAATTCGTACATCGCGGCGATCTCATTCCAGCTCTCGAGGAACTCCGCGATCTGCCTGCGCCCCGCAAGCGTGATGTGATAAAATTTCCTGAGCCTGCTGTTGTGCTCCACGGAATATACCGTGAGGCAGCCTGCGGCCTCCAGCCGCCGCAGGATCGGGTAGAGCGTGGATTCCGAAATCTCGATGCATCCGGAAAGATCCTTGATGATCTGATACCCGTACGAATCCCCGCGGCTGAGCGCCGAGAGGATGCAGGTTTCCAACAAGCCTCGCTTCATCTGCGGATCGAGCATGGAAACACCTCCCTTCGCACAATACTATATACCGCATTGTATTGTGTGTCAAGAGGTGTCTGGAATATTTTTTCTGTTTTATCTGCCGCCTTTTTCAGCCGGAAGAACGGGTTCAGCCCCGGCCGCGCCCGGAGCGTTTTGCTCCTCCCCCGCCCGCGCGCGTTCCCCTTTATCCCGCGCGAGCGTGATGACGACGACGGCCGCGACGATAAGCACCACCGCGAGCAGCATGTTCGCGCCGATTTCCTCGCCCGCGAGGAGCCAGCCCAGGAATACGGCGACGATGGGATTGACGAACGCGTAGGTCGCCGCGACGGACGGCTCGGCATTTTTCAGAAGCCACACATAGCAGGTAAAGCCCAACAGCGAGCCGAAAACGATCAGGTATCCGAGGGCAAGCAAGGATTGGACGGAAACCTTCGCGGCGTCGAAGCCGCGATAGTCCCCGTGGAACGCCGCGACCACGAGCAGCGCCGCCCCGCCGACGATCATCTGCATGCCTGTCGAGAGCAGGGGCGCGGCGGGCATCCTGGCTTTGCGCGCGTACACGGAGCCCGCCGACCACGAGATCGCCGCGAAAAGTATGGCGAGTATGCCGAAAAGGCCGCTCTCCCCGGAGGCGGTTCCGGCAGGGCTCCAGACGAGCGCCGCGATGCCGCACATGCCGAGCGCAATGCCGAGCATCGACCACGCGCTCGGCTTTTTCGCGCCGCAAAGAAAGCTCAGCACCGTGATCCACAGGGGAACGGTCGCGAGCAGCACGGAGGCGATCGAGGAGGGGACGCTCTGCTCCGCCCAGGACACGACGCCGTTGCCGCTCAGAAGCATCAGCGTGCCGACGATGCCCGCGTCCCGCCACTCCAAAAGCGTCGGGCGCTTTTCCCCTTTGATGCGCAGAGCGGCATAGAGTATCCACCCCGCCGCGGTAAAGCGGACTCCCGCCATCAGGAAGGGCGGTATGGTTTCGACGGCGAACCGCATGCCAAGGTAGGTGCCGCCCCAGAACAGGTAAACGCTTGCGAGCGCAAGCGCGATCAGGATCGATCTTTTCTTTTTCGCGTCCGCGAGACGACCGGTTTGATTTTGCATAACGGCGGGTGTCCTTCCGGTTCATGGTATTTCTAATAGTTATACCATCAAGAAGCGGCGCGGTAAAGGGGAAAAGACCATCGGCTTTCGACGGTAAATCGGAATTTGAACCCTCTGCTTTTGCATGCTCTCGGCGTCTATTCTAAAATGCCGCCAGAGAGACACGGCACGGACTGTTGTGATGTGTGTTCATTCTGCTGGAAGAGGGACCTCTTATACCCGAAGATGAAAAAGAACTGCGCAAGATTTTAGAGCGGCGCGAGAAATTCCGGCAAAACTATTTGAAGCGCATGGCCGGCGGGAAACAAAAAGAATACGAGCAGCGTACCGCCGAAAACAGAAAAGCGCGGATTGCCACAAATAAGGCCGCGCTTTTCGAGGACGGCGATATGCTTGGAGCGAACGCGCTTGTTCCTGTAGCTGTGGCTGAAAGCTGATAAAATGCACCGGCGGATATCAAGAAACGAGTACTTGCGAGATATCCATTTTCTTGGTTGGCTGTGAATTATGCTTATATTTTTTGCTCCGAATGTTGTTTCATTATTTCTTTTTCGCGACAACAGCCACTACCGCAAGTTGATTATCTGTGTCGGCTTCTATAAATGGAATATCGCCAGTTCCTATTTTACTACCCGAATACAACCATTCATCCCATGCAGTTTTATGGCATTTCAAATCAAAGCTTTTAATATCCTCTACAGTTTCCGAACGTAGCCATAACCTGTTCCACCATGCATTTGACTTGAAAGTCTGAAATTCCCCGCTTACGCAGTACTTTTTTAATGTTTCCGAGGGACCGTTTTTATCAAAATCCGCTGTCACACCCGGAACAGCGATAGCTATCTGACCGCCTGCTTTTACCAAAGGTGCCAAGTAGTTATTAAGATAATATTCATCTGTCCCAAAATAGTGATATGCATCCACGCTTACCGCTAAATCAAAAAAATCATTTGCATAAGGTAGCGTTCGGGCTTCGGCATGTATAGGAAAAACCTTATCTTCTAATCCTAATTGATTGATCCGTTTAAGGTTTTCAGTTGCGGGAATCCATAAATCAGTTGCAAAAACCGTAACATTGAAATATTTAGCAAGGTAAAAAGAAGTTAATCCTTTACCACATCCAAGGTCGAGGACTTTCATTCCCGGATGCAAATCAAGCGATTCAGCCAATTCAGCCATTATCATTATTGAATTTGGTCCCATAAAATTTTGCTTTAAAAAATCATTGCCAAAGTCTGCCGCGATGTTTTCCCATTTGATATTCATGTAGGTAACCTCCTTTATGGGTTTATTAAGGTTTTGCCGTCAACGGCGGCGAAGCCCGCTGCAGCGCCCGCGCGACACATTGCCGGCTTGCCGGAAGTGTCAGAGTGGGTCACGCGCTTTAAGGAAGCGGGTGAAGTGTCCCCATCCCTATATCGTTTAATCTTCCGGTCTTGCGTTGTTAGCTTTAGGTATTCCGTTTTCATCTCGGTTTATGGGGTTTGCTTTAAGTTGAAGCTTAATACAATGGCAGGGACATGACATATCCAATTCATATTTTTCCTTGCCGCCCCTGTATGTAAAGTCGCCGCCACACCGAATGACCTCGCACCAGGTATATAATTGTGTCATCACCCTGGGACAAATGCCAGCGGGACACTCGTATTGAAAGACAAACTTATCCCCTTTTTCCAAACCAAGCCTACAAGATCCGGCTTTCCCATCCGTAGCAGTTAATTCAAATTCCTAATCTTCCACCACCCATTTTTTCATTATTATGACCTCTTTTTTATTGATTATTGTGTGTTTACAATAATAGTATAGCATAAAAAACGTGAAGGTTTTCACATAAATAACCCAAGCCCCTCTGCGCTCAGACGTTTCCGCCAAGGGGCTTTTATATAGATAAACCAAATGAAAAGGAGATTTCATGGCGAAAAAAGACGAATTGAAGCTAAACTGCATAAACGAGGTGGCGGCGACCGAGATAAGCTGGCTGTGGCATCCGTATATCCCATTCGGTAGGTACTGTCAAGAAAAATGCGCAAAAAGGACGAGGCCAAAGGTGTGACGCTCAGCTGACGGCCGAATCCATATCCGTCTGAGTCTCAAGGTGTTGCATGTTCATGTACTTCTTGTTGCCCCAATGCGTACCTGCGACATGTCGCAGGCGCGCGCAGACCAGCATGAGCGCCGAATGGCCGTCGGGGAACGTACCAACCACTCTTGTACGCCGCCGTATCTCCCTGTTCAGCCGCTCGATGGCGTTGTTGCTGTGGATCTTCGTCCAGTGCTCCCGCGGGAAGTGCATGTAAGTCAGCGTCTCCAGAACACCCTGTTCGACCTTGTCCGCCGCCTCTTTGAGCTTCATTTCCCGCAACTTTCCGACCACAGCCCTTGCCTTCTCCAAGGCGTTGGCCTTGTCCTCCTGGGCGTAGATTGCTTTGAGCAGGCTGCCACCAGCTTAACCTTGGAGCGTGGCGTCACGGAAAAGACGTTACGGTAGAAATGTACCGTGCAGCGCTGAAACTTCGATGCGGGAAACGTCTCGTGGACCGCTTCGAGCAACCCCAGGCATTTATCGCCAATGAAAAGCTGTGTGCCATTCAGCCCGCGCTGCTTCAGGCTTTTGAGGAAGCTAAGCCAGCTCTCCTTATCTTCTTTCATGCCTTCCGCCGCGCCGATGACCTCCCGA
>MWBW01000044.1 GCA_002069725.1 Firmicutes bacterium ADurb.Bin248
GGCCCCGCCGACGCGGGAAGCTGTATCGCGACGATGAACGGGGCGTTCTACGGCCCGTGCGGCGTCCCGCCGGAGCGCATCCGCGCGTTCGACGGGCTGGCCGAAGACCCCGCCCAAGAGGCACGGGCGATGGACGCGTACCTCGCGTCCGCGGGCGGATTGTCGCTCGCGGTGCTCGGCATCGGCCTCAACGGTCACGTGGGCTTCAACGAGCCGGGGCGGCCGCTGCCCGGCCTCTTTTCCCTGACGGAGCTGAGCGAAACGACCGTATCGGCCGGCAGGAAGTATTTCGGCGGCAGGCCCGTGCCGACGCGCGGCGCGACCGTTACGCTCGCCGCGCTCATGGCGGCGGAGGAAGTGCTCCTCGTGGCGACGGGCGCGCACAAAAGGGAGATCGTCCGCGCGGTGCTCGCCGGGGCGGACGTTCCGGCGGCGAAGTTCCTCGCGCATCCGAACGCCGTGTACATCTTCGACGCGGAGGCGTATCCCGCGGAGTAATTCTCAATCAAAGAACGCCGCCTGCGGGCGGGAATGAGAACAACAAAATTTTCCCAACCGCGAAATCGGCCCGCTTTAAGCGCGGGCCGTTCCTCCATAATCGTCAATTGATTGCCAGCGCCGCGCGGGTCTTTGGCCCCACGACGCCGTCGACGGAGAGCTTGTTGTCCGCCTGGAAGGCGCGCACGGCCTTATCCGTGACGGGGCCGAATATGCCGTCCGCCTTGCCGACCTTGTAGCCTTTGGCGAGCAGGGCGGATTGCGCCTCTTTGACGTCCGCGCCGCTCATATAGGGCGAGCTTAGGCGTAGCAGGCGCTTTTCGGGCTTGCCCTGTTCGTCGCGGAAATACGGCGGGCGGCCGTAGGCGTCCCATTTTTTCAGGGAGCTTTTGACCACGCCGTACTCGCGCCCCTTGGCTTCGATGATGTTGAGGTTCCGGTCCACGACGTAGCCGACGTGGTGCGCGCGGCCGTCCTCGTCGAGCAGGAACACGAAGTCGCCGGGCTCGAGCTGTTCTTTTTTGATCCTCTCGCAGCGCTTGAGCATCGAGTTCGAACTCATGTCGCTTTTCTCGAGGCCGTTGTCGATTAAAAAACGCATCCCGAGGCCGGAGCAGTCGTACGCGCGAAGCACGTCCCCGTAGCCCGCGGCGACCTGCTTTTTCCAGTGGGCGATGGCACGCTCCGCGTTCCTGGCGCTGGTTTCCTTTTTTTTGATCCAGCTTTCGCTGATGACGTCCTTCCCCTCGCCCTGCGCGCCCCAGACGTAGACGCTGTGGTTTTTCACCTGCGTTTCCAGGTATTGAACGAATTGATCGAGCATAATTTTTTTCCTCCGTTGTTTCGCAGTAAAGCGGCTAAACGCGATTGTAAAAGGAACGGTTTGTCCCTCTGTTACAGCATATGCGCGGCGCGGGCCGCGCGAAACCGCCCGGGACGCTTTACGCGCGGCGCGCGGCGTTATATAATCGTTTTGGCATTGATTGGCAAGAACGGGAGGTTTACCATGCACTGCGCAAGACAGGTCGCGCCGGACATCGTATGGGTCGGCGGCAACGACAAAAGGCTGAGCATGTTCGAGGGCGTGTACGCCGTGCCCAGGGGCGTTTCGTACAACGCGTATCTTCTCAGGGATGAAAAGACCGTCCTTTTCGATACCGTGGACAAGGCCGTCGCCAAGGTGTTCTACGAGAACGTCGCGCACGCGCTCGCGGGGCGCAAGCTCGACTACGTCGTCGTCCATCACATGGAGCCGGACCATTCGGCCACGCTCGACGGCCTGCTGGAAAAATATCCGGAGGCGACGCTCGTATGCAGCAGGCTGACGCTCGCGATGACCGCGCAGTTTTTCCACAAGGATCTTTCCGGCCGCGCGCTCGTCGTGGGCGAAGGGGACAGGCTCAGCCTTGGAAACCGCGAGCTGACCTTTTTCATGGCGCCCATGGTGCACTGGCCCGAGGTCATGGTGACCTACGAGAGCGGCGACAGGGCGCTGTTTTCGGCGGACGCGTTCGGCGTATTCGGCGCCATCGACGGCGCGCTGTTCGCGGACGAGGTGGATTTCTACGGCGATTATCTCGACGAGGCGCGGCGCTACTACTGCAACATCGTGGGCAAGTACGGCCCTCAGACGCAGGCGCTGCTCAAAAAGATGAAGGCGCTCGACATCGCCCTCGTCTGCCCGCTGCACGGCTTCGTGCACAGGCGGGATTTCGAACGCTACGCCGCCTGTTACGACAAGTGGAGCCGCTACGAGCCCGAGGAAAGGGGCGTGATGATCGCCTGCGCCTCGATCTACGGCAACACCGCGAACGCGGCCGAAACGCTCTCGGCGAAGCTGCGCGAACGGGGCGTACGCACCGTGATGTTCGACGTGTCCGTGACGCCGGCCTCGGAGATCGTCGCGGCGGCGTTCCGCTTCAGCCACCTCGTCTTCGCCTCGCCCACCTACAACGCGGGCGTGTTCGTCACCATGGAGGAGGTGCTGCGCGACATCGCGGCGCACAACCTGCAAAACCGGACGATCGCCCTCATCGAGAACGGTTCCTGGGCGCCCGCGAGCGGAAAGCTCATGCGCGCTCTGCTCGAGCCGCTCAAGGGAACGGACTTCGTCGGGGATGTTCTCACGATCAAATCCTCGCTCAGAAAAGAACAGGAAACCGAGCTCGACCAGCTTGCCGACGCCATCGCGGATTCGGTTATGGGCAAAGCAGAAGAAAAAACGGCGGAGGCTCCCGCCGCGAAGAAAAAGTTCCGCTGCAAGGTCTGCGGCTACATCCACGAGGCGGACGAGCTGCCCGCGGATTTCAAGTGCCCGATCTGCGGCAGGGGCGCGGAGTTCTTTGAGGAGATCGAATAAAGGCAAATCCAAGGGGAACGTAGGGGCGGATATTATCCGCCCGCAAAACTTTCGCCTGCGGGCGGAAAAAAACGTTGGGGACGGTTCTCCGAGGCGGAGCCGTCCCCTTTTTTTACGCCAAAACCTTTACGACCCCCCACATAATGATCCCGAACAAACCCCAGAGCAGCGCGAAGGGCAGGCAGACCTGCCCCATGAAGTTCAGCGGGACCGCGCTGTAATCCCACACGTTCATCCCGAGCCTGACGTTAAAGAGGAGGCCGAAGCCGAGCTCGATTGCGCTGATGATCGCCGCGCCGCACAGGTACGCCGCCCAGAAGGGCATGCGCACGCGCGAGAAAAGCAAATACATCAGCATGGCGCAAAGCCCGCCCGCAAGCCCCATCGAGTAATGCGTGCGCCCGCGCCAGAGAAGCTCAAGTCCCATGTATCCGAGTCCGCCCGTGAGAAAAACCAATGCCGCCATGCGCCCAGTATGCGCGGGGGCCGCGATATTATGCGCCCACGGTGACAAGCTCACGGAAGGCGCGCGGCGCGCGCGGTATGCTGAGCAAAAAGGAGGGCTAAGCTTATGGAAAATCCGGAACGCGCCGAAAAACCGGCGGAGCCCGCCGCGAAAAAGCGTTTGCTCAAACATCTGCCCGCGATTCTTCTGACGTTGCTGGGCGCGGCGGGAGGCTATCTCTATTACCGCTTCGTCGGCTGCGCGACGGGCGCGTGTCCCATCACGTCGGACCCGTTCGTTTCGACGCTTTACGGCGGCGTGCTCGGCTTTTTGGTCGGAACCGTCGTGACGCCGGGCACGAAGAAGTAAGCCGGGTCCGTGACCTTACGGTATGGCGCAAGGCGCAAAGCGGCGCTATAATAGGGATGCAACCCGCGCGCCCGGAGGTTCTGTACGAATGGAAATACGATATGCGACGCCCCGCGACCTCGAGCGGATCATGGAGATCGAAGCGCTGACCTTCCCCGCCGCGGAGGCCGCCACGCGGGAAATCTTTGCTTACCGCATCGAGCATTTTTCCGAATGGTTCTTCGTCGCGCTCGAGGATAGCCGCGTCGTGGGGTTGCTGTGCGCGCGCCCAAGCGCGCAGCGGCGCATGACGGACGCGCTCTACGAGCCCGCGGAACTGCCCGCGGGCGATACGCTCGCGCTGCTCAGCCTCGAAACCGATCCCGCGCGGCAAAGGCGCGGCGTCGCCGCGGCGCTCATCCGGCACGCGATCGGAAAAGCCAGGGATGCCGGTATGCGCGCGCTCATGCTCGCGTGTAAAGCGCCTTTGGCTCCGTATTATGAAAAATTCGGCTTCGCGCTGCTCGGCGCGTCCGCCTCCGCGCACGGCGGCGCAAGCTGGCTCGACATGGCGCTCGCGCTCCGGCGGGAATGATGGATCTTATACCCGCCGCCACACCGTCGCCGTCGCGTACGGGCGAAGGCCTATGCTGTAATAGAACTGCTGCGACGAGCCCACGAGCGCGAGCTTCGCGCCGCGCAGGCCGGCCCTCTTGACGCCCTCGAGCACCGCGGCCTTCCCGAGCCCCATGCGGCGGTAGTCGGGGTCGGTCGCCACGGGCTCGATCACGGCGAAGCCGGCCTTCGGCTCATACCACATGCCGCAGTAGGAAACGAAGCTCCCGTCCGGCGCGACGACGGCGATCTTGAGGCTCAGATCCACGTTGGGCCTGATCATTTCCCCGCGCGCCGCCGCTTCGTCCTCATCCGAGAACGGGCAGGGCCCCTCCCCGTCGCGCTCATGATCGAAGCCCTTCCACAAAACGCTTCGGTATTTGTATAGATCGAGCGCGTCCGCCATAGACGTCACCGAGAAGCCCGCGGGCAACGCGTAGTCCGTCGATGTTTCCTCGAGGTAGAACGCCGCGTCGTTCTCTTTTTTCGTCGTCGCGAAAAAGCCGAGCGCGGCGGCGATGCTCTGGAACGCCGCGTCCCTGTCTGCGATCACAACGCCGAATTTGCCATCCCGCCCGAGATGCTCCGCCGCGTAGAGCAGCATCTCCCGCTTGAGCCCGGCGTCCCCCGGCCGCGCCATGCAGAACGCCTCGCCGGGCCGGGTGTCGAACGTCGCGAGGCCCACGATCCCGCGCGCGTCCTCCCACAGGCCGATCCTGCCCACGGCGGACTTGTCGAGCCAGCCGTGGGTCGCCATCCAATCCCAGCGCGCGTAGGGAAACTCCGTATAGCCGAGCCCCGCAAGGAATTCCCGCACGCGGAAATAGTCCTCGGTGATGCCCGGCTGCGCCGTATAATTCCGAAACGTGATCGGCATACGCTCTCCTTTTCGTCTTATTCTTCCAGGCGCTTCGAATAGATCAGCTCTTCCGCCTGCTGGCCGGGCGGATAAAAGCCGCCCGCGCGCCGGTAGCCGAGCTTTTCATAGAACCGTCGCGCGGTTTCGTCCGCCTGCGTCGAGGTGAGCACGTCGTAAAAGCCGCGCAGTTTCATTTCCGCTTCCCAGAGGCGCACGGCCTCCGCGCCGATCCCCTTGCCCCGCGCCTTGGGCGCGAGAAAGATGAGATCGAGAAAGGGGATCGCCTGCCAGAACAGGCCGTAGCGCAGCACGCCTACGGTTTCTCCGTCCAGCTCAACCGCATAGACGAAGCCGCCGCGCGCGCAGCGGCAAAGCGCCTCCCTGCCGAGATGCTCGAAGGGGAGCAGGCTGTCGATATCGGCTTCGGTCGCGGAGCGGATGGGCATGGGCGCCTCCTGAAAACGCGGCGTTCAAGACGGATTCATTATAGCATAAATCAAAATAAAAAAGCCGGGGATTATCCGATCGTGCGGCTTCGGCCATCATATCGTATCCTTTCGTCCAATCTTCTCGGAAAGGTATGCGATCAACTCCTCAGGCGTAGGCATCTCTCTTTCGCGCACAACGTCATCCCAGAGCGCTTTCGCGCTCGGGTCGGCGCCGCATAAACCATCCGTTATGGCCATCTGCATTTGTGCTCTTGCGTTCTCGGCGGCAATGCCATTGCGCCTTGCGATTTTCCGAACGGAAGCCTTCGCCGCCCTGAGCTTCTTCTTGCCCAACCTATCCGCCTCCACAAGTATAATTTAGCTCATATTAACACTATTGGCGGCATATTTCAATAGATTAAACCTCTCACCGTGTTAATCAGCATGTTGTCTAAAGTATAAAATTATACCCGACGACAGTGAGGTGAGAATGTTGAACGTTGCGTTTATCAGAAAGCGTATTACGGAACTTCGGATCAAAAAAGGCGTTTCGGAATATAAAATGAGCCTTGGCCTCGGCCACAGCAGGAGCTATGTACAAAACATTGTCGCCGGGCGCTCGTTGCCGTCCATTGAGGAATTCCTGTACATCTGCGAATATCTGAACGTCACGCCAAAGGCGTTTTTCGACGACAGCGAGGCGGAGCCGATCCTGATTCAAAAGGCGCTTGACGGCATGCGCGGCCTGAGCGATAAAGACCTCCTGACCCTGATCGGCCTGATAGACCGGCTCAGGGAAGGCAAAAAGTAAAGAGGCTAAAAAAGACCGGGCGGCATCGCCGCCCGATTTCTATTATCCAAGCTTCGTTTCACATCTCCACATACGCGTCGCGGCTTGCGCCGACGGAAACGTATTTGATTTTGCAGGCGACGGCCCGCTCGATGAAGGCGATGTAGTCGAGCGCCGCTTTGGGGAGCTCCTCTTTGCTGCGGCAGCCCGATATGTCGCGCCTGAAGCCGGGGAAGTTCTCGTAGACGGGCTTCGCGCGCGCGAGCGCGCCGCCCTGCGGGAAAACCTCCGTGCGCGCGCCGTCCACCTCGTAGGCGACGCAGACGGGGATTTCATCCATGTATGAGAGCACGTCGAGCTTGGTGAGCGCGATGCAATCGCACCCCTGAAGCGCCACGCCGTAGCGCGATGCGACGGCGTCGAAGCCGCCCACGCGCCGGGGCCTGCCCGTCGCCGCGCCGTACTCGCCGCCCGCCTCGCGAAGCCTGTCCCCCGCTTCGCCGAAAAGCTCCGCCGTGAACGGCCCCTCGCCCACGCAGCTTGAATACGCCTTGGTGATGCCGATCACGCTGTCGAGCCGCCTTCCCGGTATGCCCGCGCCTATGGGCGCGTACGCCGCGATGGTAGAGGACGAGGAGGTATACGGATAGATGCCGAAGTCGATGTCGCGCAACGAACCCAGCTGCGCCTCGAATATGATATCCCTGCCCGCGTCGGCCGCCCGGCCGAGGTATTCCCCGGCGTCGCAGACGAATTCTTTGACGGGATCCCCATATTGTTTGAGCCACGCGAGCATATCCGAAACCCGGATTTCCGGCGCGCCGTAGCCTCCCGCGAGCAGCAGGTTCTTCCATTCGACAAGGCCCGCAAGCTTCCTCTCAAGCTCGTCGGGATGCAGCAGATCGCCCATGCGAAGCGTCTTTTTCATGTATTTATCCGAATACACGGGGGCGATGCCGCGCCGCGTGGAGCCGAACCTGGCATCGCGCAGCCTGTCCTCCTCAAGGCAGTCGAGCTGCTTGTGGTAGGGCATGCAGATGGTCGCCCGGTCGCTGATCCTGAGGTTCTCCGGCGTCACGCGAACGCCCTTGTCACAAAGGCGTTCGATCTCGCCCGCGAGGTGCTCGAGGTCTATGACCATGCCGTTGCCCATGACGTTGACGACGCCCTCGCGCAGTATCCCCGAAGGGATCAGGTTCAGTATGAACCGCCCCTTCTCGTTGATCACGGTGTGGCCCGCGTTGTTGCCGCCCTGATAGCGTACGACGATGCCGTAACGCTCGCTCAGCAGGTCCACCATGCGGCCCTTGCCCTCGTCCCCCCAGTTCGTGCCCACGATCGCCGTCAACATAGCTGCCTCCGTCAAACCTTAATCGATATTTGCGCGCCGAGCTGCCCCCGGTTCGCCTCGAGCAGCGGGCGTATGGTTTCCTCGAGATATTCCTCCGCCTGCCTGGCGGCCCTCCCGGTGAAAGCCGCGGGGTCGAGCAGGGTTTCGAGCTCCGCTTCGCTCAAACCGAAGCGCTCGTCCGCGAGGATGCGCCGGAGCAGGTCGTTCTCCCCGCCGTAAAGCTTCACCTGTTCCGCCGCGGCAAGCGAATGTTCCCGCAGCGCCTCGTGCAGAATCTGCCTGTCCCCGCCCTTTTTCGCGACGCAGTACATGAGTATGTTCTCGCTCGCGAGGTACGGCAATTCATCCGCGAGATGCTTTTTGATGACGCCGGGATACACGCGCGCGCCGCGCGCGACGTTGATGTACAAAGAGAGTATCGCGTCCGCCGCGAGGAACGCCTCGGGAATCGAGATGCGGCGGTTGGCGGAATCGTCGAGCGTGCGCTCGAACCACTGCGAGGCCGCCGTGAAGGCGGGGTTGGCCATATCCGCGAGTATGTAGCGCGCGAGGGAAGCCATGCGCTCGCTGCGCATGGGGTTCCTCTTGTAGGGCATCGCCGAGGAGCCGATCTGATCCGCCTCGAAAGGCTCGTCGAGCTCCTTTAAATGCGAGAGCAGGCGGACGTCGTTCGAAAACTTGTGCGCACTCTGCGCGATCATCGCGAGCACGCTCAATACGTTGTAATCGAGCTTCCTCGAATACGTCTGGCCGGAAACGGCGAAGCAATCCGAAAAACCCATCTTTTCGGCGATCTTCTTTTCGAGCAGCCTGACCTTTTCGTCGTCCCCGCCGAAAAGCTCCAGGAAGCTCGCGCCTGTGCCCGTCGCGCCCTTGCAGCCTAAAAGCTTCAACTGGGAAAGCTGGAAGTCGAGCTGCGCCAGATCCATCTCGAGGTCCTGGAGCCAGAGCGTCGCGCGCTTGCCCACGGTCGTAGGCTGCGCCGCCTGGAAGTGCGTGTACGCGAGCGTGGGCAGATCCTGATATCGCCGCGCGAAGTCCGCGAGCGCCTGCATGGCGTTGAGAAGAAGCTTTCGGATTTCGACGAGCGCGAGCTTCATGCGGATGATGTCCGTATTGTCGCCCACGAAGCTCGAGGTCGCGCCGAGATGGATGACCGGCTTCGCCTTGGGGCACTGCTCGCCGTATGTGAGAACATGCGCCATCACGTCGTGCCGCACGCGCGCTTCGTACTCGGCCGCGCGGTCAAAATCGATGTCCGCTGCGTGTGCGCGCATCTCCTCAAGCTGCCCGTCGGTTATGGCTATGCCAAGCTCCTGTTCCGCTTCCGCGAGCGCGATCCAGAGCCTGCGCCAGGTTGTGAATTTGACATCGTCGGAGAAGATGCGCCGCATCTGCCCGCTCGCGTAGCGCTCGCACAGAGGCGAGCGGTAGCTTTCCGTTCCCTGCATAACTGCCCCCGAAATGAGGAATGGACTTCGATCGGGCGCGCATAGCGGCTCTTCTCTCGAACGCCCATGTTCCCTTTGCAAGCATACTTTACGCTTAGAGCGTTGTCAACAACGATAAGCTGCGCTGATATCGATATTGATTATGGAGGTATTGGCGGGGGTAATGGGGAAAAACGCCTACTCCCCCGCCCTCCTCACATCCCGAATCAAATCCTTAACGACCTCCGCCGCGAGTATGAACCCCGCCACGGGCGGCACGAAGGAGACGCTGCCCGGCACCTGGCGGCGTATGGCGCACTTGCGCACGGTGCCCGGCGGGCAGACGCAGTGGAATTTGCAGCTCAAGGCGTCGGTTTCGGCGGGCTTTATGGCTTCCTCTTTGGAATAAACGACCTTGAGCGCTTGGACGCCGCGCTTTTTAAGCTCCTTTCGCATGACGCGCGCGAGGGGGCAGACCGAGGTTTCGTAAATGTCCGCGACCTCGAGGCGCGTCGGGTCGAGCTTGTTGCCTGCGCCCATGCAGCTTATGACGGGCGCGCCCGCCATGATCGCGCGCTCGATGAGCAGGAGCTTGGAGGATACCGTGTCTATGGCGTCCACGACGTAATCGTATAAGCTAAAATCGAACCGCTCGGCCGTGTCCGCATTATAGAAGCATTCATGCGCGGCGACGGCGCATTTCGGGTTGATGTCGCGTATGCGCGCGCGCATGACCTCGACCTTCTTGCTGCCTATGGTGCTGTGTAAAGCCGGAAGCTGGCGATTGATGTTGGTCAGGCAGATTTTATCGTCGTCCACAAGATCTATGGCGCCCACGCCCGCGCGCGCGACGGCCTCGGCAGCATACGAGCCGACGCCGCCTATGCCGAACACGGCCACGCGCGAGCAAGCGAGCTTTTGCATGGCTTCCTTTCCGAGAAGGAGCTCGGTCCTTGAAAATTCGTTGAGCATTCGTTTCCCTTTCGCCCGGACATCCGCCCGCCGGATGATTCCTATGATACCGCGGATCGAAGCTTCCCGCAAGCGCGCGGCGCGCGCGAAAAGCCGCGAAACGCGGTTTCCGAAAAGCCCCGCGTATGCTATACTTTCGCCAACGGGACGCGCGGCGCGTTTGATATCCCAAGCCCGGCCGGCCGCGGCCCGAACGAATCGGAAGGGGGAGGTTTCATGACGGAACGGGACAAGCTTGAGCGCGCGCGGATGTATATATACAAACTCGCCAACGGAATCGATCCGATCTCCGACCGGGAGATGCCTGAGGACGCCGTGCTCAACCAGGTGCGCCTGTCGAGATGCTTTTTCTACGTGGCGGAGGCGCTCGATCGGTACATACGCAATTACGAAAGGCTCAACCGGGAAAAGGCGCCGAAAAAGGAGGCCTTCGCCCTCACGCCGGAGCAGTGGCGGAGCATTGAAATCTCCGAGCAGCCCATCCCGATCAGCATATTCGCGCAGCGCGTGAACGCGGCGCTCGCGGATGAAAACCGCGTCAAATTCGCGTACCGCTGGGCGACGGACTGGCTGCTCGAGGCGGGCTATCTGCGCATCCCGCCCGGCGCGAAGGGCAAGCTGCCCACAGATGCCGGGCAGGGTCTTGGCATATTCACGCAGGCGCGCCAAAGCCAGAACGGGCCGTATACCGCCGTGTTGTACAGCCGGGAGGCGCAGAAGTTCCTGCTCGACAACATGGACGCGATGCTCGCGAGGCGGGGCCAGGCCGGGGAAAGCCAGGAGGCGGCGGAAGCCTGACAATCCTCGAACGCCGGGCTTTCCGTTACCTGCTCCCCGAGCGAAGCCCGAGGAAATGGCGTACCGCCTCCGTAAAGCCCTCGCCGGATTCCCCTTTGGCGAGATAGCCGGGAAGCGATTTGAGACTGCCCAGGAACGGCGCGATGTTGGCGACGGCGCAGCTTTGCGGGAAAAACCCGAACATGGGCTCGTCGTTGGGAGAATCGCCGAAGAACAGCACGCTCTCCCGGATGTTCCCCTCGCCGAGCACTTCGCCCAGGAACAGGCGCGCCATATTGAGCTTATCGTAATCGCCGAACCACGCGTTGACGTGGATGGAGCTGATCTTCGCGGTCGCGCCGAACTCCTCGCAGACGGCCTTGATCCTCTTTGCGGCTTCGAGCCCGAGGCGGGGCGGGTCCTCGTCGAAGTCGATGGCCAGGTCGTAGACGCGCGCGAACTGGTCCCGCGCGACGCGGCAGCCCGGCACCCGCGCGAGGCAGGCGTCCCGCACCGCGTCCAGGCGGGCGCGCGCGTCCCCCTCGGGGATCGAGGGATGCGTGAACGTGCGGATCCGCTCCCCCTCGGCGTAAAAGACGAACGCGCCGTTTTCGCCGACGACGGCGCGAACGGGCCACTCGCGCGCGATCATATCGCACCAGCCCGCGGGCCGTCCCGTCACGGGAACCACGCGCACGCCCGCGTCGTGAAGCTCCCACAGCGCCGCGTACGCCCGGGCCGTGAGCTTGCCGCAGGTGGTGATGGTATCGTCTATGTCGCAAAGCACATAGCGGATCTTCGACGCCGTAACAGCGTCCATCCGTTCAAAGGGGAGCATGGTTCTCTCCATCCCGCGCCCGAAGCGGGCGCGCGCGAATTCGCCGGGATACGCGCCAGCGGGATACGCCCCGCGCCGCCGGCTCCATTATAGCACGGCGGGGGCGGCGCGGTCAGCATTCCGCTCATAAGGACGAAGCCTTGCGGGCAGGCGTAAATCAGCGGCGGTATCGGAACATACCGATATGGAAACAGTAAACGGTAGGCTTTCAGGATATCACAAATACAACGGGAGGCGCGGATCATGAGCGAACTGATCAACAACAGGGAGCACAGGCGCAACGTGCTCAAGGACTTGATTACGCAGCTGCACAACGGAAAAAGCGTGGAGGACGTGAAGCAGAAATTCGAGGAAACCTTCGGGGGCGTTTCGGCGTCGGAAATATCCGAAGTCGAGCAGGCGCTGATCATGGACGGCATGCCGGTGTCGGAGGTCCAGCGACTTTGCGACGTCCACGCGGCGGTGTTCAAGGGATCGATCGAGGACATCCACAGGCCGCAGGACCCGGCCAGGGATCAGGGGCATCCGATTGAAATCATGAAGCGCGAGAACCGCGCGATCGAAGCCCTGATTTCCGGCCGCATCCGGCCGCGCCTCGAGGCGCTTTCGTCCCTGGGCGGCAAAGCGCCCGACGGGCTGAAAGAGGATCTCGAGCAATTGAGCAGCGTCAACGTGCATTATCAGAAAAAGGAGAACATACTCTTCCCCTATCTTGAAAAATACGGCATCACAGCGCCGCCCAAGGTCATGTGGGGCGTGGACGACGAGATCCGGCAATCGATCAGGCAAGCGGGGGCGCTGCTCGAGGCGGGGGACGCGGACGCCATGAAAAGCGCGCTTGAAGAAGCGCTCAACCGCGTCGCCGAAATGATCTTCAAAGAGGAAAACATACTCTTCCCCATGATGCTCGAGACGCTCTCGCCGGATGAATGGAAGCTTATTGCCGACGACAGCGCGGAATACGGATTCTGCCTGATCGACGCGCCCCGGCGGACTCCGGAGTCCGCCCGCGCGGAGAAAACCGGCCGGGCGCAGGCGGCGGCCGAAGGCGGCGTCAGGTTCCCCACGGGCGCGCTCAAACCGAACGAGATCGTCGGCCTCATGGATACGCTGCCTTTCGACATCACCTTCGTCGACAGGGACGGGGTCGTAAAATACTTCTCGCAGGGCAAGGACAGGATTTTCCCCAGAACGAAGGCCGTCATCGGGCGCAGAGTCGCCGACTGCCATCCTCCGGCGAGCGTGCACATCGTGGAGAAGGTCGTATCCGACCTGAAAAGCGGCGCAAAGAACCACGAGGACTTCTGGATCAAAATGGGCGAAAGGTACGTGCTGATCCGGTACTTCGCCGTCCGGGATGAAAACGGCGGGTATCTGGGCACGCTCGAGGTCACGCAGGACATCGCGCCGATACGGGCGATCGAGGGCGAAAAGCGGCTGATGTCGGATTGAGCTTCCATAGGCGGCACATAAGCCAACATAAATTCGGGGCGGACGCAAAACGGCGCGTCCGTCCTTTGTTTGCGGCCTTTGTCAAAACGAATCGGCGTTCGCGGCTTAACGCGGCCATGCCGCGGCGCGCGGGACGACGTATCGCGGACCCGCACTACATTTCGGTTTTTAAGTATTCGTCGAGCTTGGCGCTGTTTTTGATTATATAATTGGAGAAACTTTCGGCGGCGCGCGAGAGGTATCTGGATTTGCGCCACGCCAAGGCGATGGATCTTGGCGGGATGTCGTCTAGGATGCGAAGCATCTTTACCGAGCTGGCCTGCTTGCCGAGAGGCTTGGGGATCAAGGCAATTCCAAAGTTCGCGGATACGGAGCTGACAATTATGTTGTCGCTGGTGGTTTCAAATATGACTTTGGGCGCAAAGCCCGCGCTATGCATAATGCGGTCGATATAGCCGCGTATCTGGCAGCTGCTCTCATAGGTAATGATCTTTTCGCTCCGCAGTTGGGAAAGATGGATGGCCTGATACCGGGCAAGGGGGTGTTGATCGGAAACGATGATCACAGTTTCATGGTATCCGATGGGGTGATATTCAAAGTTGGGATTGGCGATTTCCGTGGTGAAGGCAAAATCGCTCGTGCCGTTTGCGATGGACTCCTCAATTTCTGTAGTCGAGGAAGGGAAAAAGCGGAAATGCGGCTGTATCCGGCCGAAATCCGCGTAATAACAGGAAATGGCATAGGTGACAAGATCGTTGAGGGAACTAAAGTAGCTAAGGGATATCACGCCCGATTCGGGGTCGGTCATATCTTTGAGTTTTGATTGGGCGTCATTGAGCAGGCTAAGAGCCGGTTTAACATACTCCAACAGAATTTCGCCAAAAGGAGTCAGGGTGATAACGCGCCCGCTTCGGTTGAAAAGAGGCGCGTTCAACTCTCTCTCCAGCTCATTTATGGAATGGCTCAACGTAGACTGAGTAACCCGCAGCTGCTCGGAAGCGCGGGTGAAACTTTTCCTTTGCTCAATGGCGCAAAAGTAGGTGAGTTGTTGTAAATTCATGAAATCGCCTCATGTAATCCTACCATATGATGGGAACAAATGCAATATGAACTTAATTATATTATGAATTAAATTCATAATTAAATCCGAAACGCTATAGAAACCCCAAAGGGGAGTTTGTATAATAGGATCATCATCAGTATCGAGGAAAAAGCATGATTCATCCCGTAACCATTAAAAATGTAACCATCGGCGAAGGAATCCCCAAAGTTATCGTGCCAATCGTGGAAAGCCGCAGGGAAGCGATCATAAAAATGGCTGAAAAGATCGCAAAGATGGATATCCATATGGTCGAGTGGCGAGCTGATTTTTATAAGGACGTGGCGGATACAAACTGTGTTTTGGAAACCCTGGCCGCCTTGCGCAAGACCGTATGTGAGAAAATACTGCTGTTCACGTTCCGAAGCGCACATGAGGGCGGGAGCAGGGCGCTTTCCCTCGCGGACTATCGCGCTCTGAATCTGGCGGTTGCGGGCAGCGGGAATGCGGATGTAGTGGATGTGGAAGTGTTCTCCCTGGGCGATGCCGCCGGGGAATATATCAACAAGCTCAAGTCCACAGGCACATATGTCATCGGCTCGAATCATGATTTTCTCAAAACGCCCGCGCGGGAGGAACTGGTCGATCAACTTTGCGCGATTCAGGCGGCCGGAGCGGACATTCCCAAAATAGCGGTGATGCCCAAGAGCAAGGAGGACGTCCTGACGCTTCTGTCCGCTACGCAGGAAATGTTCTCCAAACACGCCGACCGCCCCATCATCACCATGTCGATGGCACCGATGGGGGTTCTCACGAGACTTTCCGGAGAGGTATTTGGATCATCCATGACCTTTGGCGCGGTGGACAGGACCTCCGCCCCCGGCCAGATACCCGTGGAGCAATTGGTGACAGGTCTATCCATCATCCATAACGCAAGCTGAAAACAAACGGCATACGACTTATCATCTTTTTATGCAAGGTGGTGCCCATGATATCAGTTGACACAAAGCTAATAGGGCTGTTGGGAAATCCTCTCGGGCAATCATTATCAACGATTATGCACAATGCCGCATTTCGCCACTGCGCTCTCGATTATGAATACTTCCCTATTGAAACCGGCGGGAAGTCCCTTGCTGCAATCCTGCAGGGCATTCGCAATATGAATTTTGCCGGCTTCGGCGTGACAAAGCCCGATAAGGTGGCTGTGATGGAGCATTTGGACGAGGTGGATGCTCAAAGTCGTGCGCCGCTATTGCAGGAGCTTTAAGCCTCTGAAACGCGGTGCTGTTTGTACCGTCATGTCGCTGGGATTGATGATTGTTATATCAAGCCCTTTGCGGATGGCATTGTCCACGGTATATTGCGTTTCTCCCTGCTCTCCATTGTGCACTAATCTCAAAATCGTTGCACTCAAAGATGTAATGCAATTCGTCGGGGACATGAATGCCGGAGAAAACATAAAGAGCATTCATTATTCCCTCAAAAACCTCGAACTCTTCTGCACTGACAGCCTGCTTTATAAGGTCGAACAGCTTGTCCATTGTATCGGTGTTAGGGAAGGAAAGTACCCAAATCTCATCGAGTAACGGAGCTGTGTGCATCCCGGAGAAATAGTTCATTGCCAGAGCGCTTACGTTTCCTTCTTGGTTGACAATACCCTTTTCAATTGCCGTTGCACGCAGTTCCTCTAAGTTTCCGTATCCCATGCTTTGCACTCCTTTTTCTTATATTGATTTATCAGACCTTATATCTCTTTGTAAGCTTTTCTAACATTTTTTCTAACATTTCCGATTTCTATGTATCATCTATACATTCCACGCTCATTTGGATTCTGTGTGAAATTATGCTTAATGGTTGAATTTTTCTATCAATTCAATTTTAACTTGGAAATGTTGTTTGCTCAGCAATTCATATTAAGCAAAAAAACCCTTGAAAACAGTGATGCTTTCAAGGGTTTTTCTCGGTGTGGCGGAGAGTTAGGGATTTGAACCCTAGTTACGGTTACCCGTAAACATAATTTCCAGATGCGGATCAAGCAATTTACCGAGTTAATTGAGCTATTTATGAGAATTTTCGTACAATACGCGCAGCTGCAATACGAGGTATAAACTACTATTAGAATGTTTATTAGAATATTCAACATTTATGAGATTGCATTGTTAGCTAGAGTGTATTAGTATAATACTAAAGTTTTAATTTTAATTTCAAGGAGCTTAATGTGGATACAATTCTTCATGATGGCTGCTTAGGAGTTCTATTACTATTAGAAAATGAACCTGAAAAATATAATTCCGATCAGATATGTAGTTTAGTCAATAATGTTGATTTGTATGACATTCAATATATGCTGACAAAAGGATTCATTCAATTCGATCATGATTATATTTTTAGAGCTTCACATAGGGGTATTGATAAGGAAGATAAGTTTGCTTTAAATACTGAAGGAAAAGCATATCTAGCTAATTACCGCCGTTTAAAATATATAGATACACGCTGGTGGATTACTACATTGATTGCTTTGTTTGCACTTGCAGCTTCGATTATTTCATTGTTTATATAATGGTTCTTAATTAGGAGGTAAGTATGTATTATCGGAATCTGCAAGAAGACAAGGTAGTTATTGAATGTAATAACTGCGAAAAAGTATACAAGTTTCAGAAAAAATATTTTTCGATAGTTTCTGACAACTATTGTATAAATAACACTATGTTACAATGCCCGAATTGCAAAAACACCGTTTATCCGAACACGAAGATTGAAGCTAAGAAAGACACAAGCATGATCAGGTGCCCATATTGTGGTTCAACTCAGATACAGATGGTCGCTAGGAAGTGGTCTCCATTGACAGGTTTCTTCACAAATAAGGTCGACCGGGTGTGCGTTAAATGTAAGAAGAAATTCTAAGGGTGCGTTGCTATGTTTATTGGAATAGAGAGCCCGGTTTTGTACTTAGTGAATGCGAAAAATGTGGCGAGGTTTTAAAATTTGAAGTAATGAGAACCTTCATATTCTTGCCTCATGATCCACACTAGTCATGAACCGTTTTACTTGAAGCGCGTTGCATTTCCGCCATTTTCTTTTCCAATTCTGCGATTCTACCTGATAGCACATCTACAGTATGTGATATTGTATTTATTTTTGGGTTTTCTCCTATGTTCTCGACAAACTTATTAAAATCGTCTTGTTCTTCATAATTGTCGTCATGGAGCAGATTATCTCGACTGAGTAGAAAATCTGTAGAAACGCCAAATAAATAGGCCAAACGTACTAAAACCTCAATAGAAGGTTCGTGCTTTCCTTGTTCATATCCCGAATATGTTTGAGGCGTACAACCTAGAGCCTTACATACTTGCTTTTGCGATATTTGACAAGCCGAACGCAAATTAGCGAGGTTAGTTCCAATAATCTCTAAACGCTCTTTGAAGCTTTTAGGGCTTTTCATATACTCGCCATACTCTCCACTCATAAGTGCTTCAAGTAACTTATCATCGGCTTTAAAAGGCATATGTAAGCCTCCTTTCGCGGTAATGATATCATAACACACGATAAAAGCAAAGAAGTTTTGATTTATGCGATTAAAATACAAATATATCGAATTAGATGCTTGCAATTCGCCTATGAATACAATATAATCGTTTATGTCACGAGATTGTCGTATATTACGATTCTTTCTGTGCTATCCAATTAGCAGAGGTATACAAGAACATGAACCGCTCGAAGCTCTATGCGCTAAAATCGGACTCTCGAAGGGAGGAAGAAACTATCGTGCTACCCAACCCCTTCGGCGAAATTGCAACAGCGCATAGAGTCGGCGTTGTCAAGAGGTCGTGGAATAAACCCGGCGTAAGACGGGCTTTATGCCGCGAAAGCCTCTTGACTGCGCCGATTGTGATGAGTAACGGAGCCGAGGAAGCGCGGAAGCGCGCCTCCGTTGCTTCATGGGGGGGCAGGTCGGGGGGACCCATGAACTGCGGAAGCGCGCGCCGCGATACTTGACTAAGTAACATATCTTACTCATGGGGGAAAGATGAAAGGGTTTGTATATAAAGAAAGTGATGTATATATTCAAAATGCCGGGATACTCCGGCGATATTGTGATACGCAATACAAGCTCATACATATGAGAGTGCTTCGTCGCTCTGGCTTCATTCAAATAGGCGAAAGCAAGCGAACAGCAAAAGGGTCAGCAGGGAATTTTGATAAGCTGCGCGAAAGCCTTTCAAGGTCAAGAAAGACTGTTTATGAACTCGCGATATGCAACGAATGGTCTTATTTCGTAACGCTGACCATCAATGCGGAAAAATGTGAGCGCTACGATTTAAACATATACATGAAAGCCCTGTCTAAATGGCTTAATAACCTCAAATGTAGAAAAGCGACAAATGTACAATACCTTCTCATTCCTGAACCTCACAAGAACGACGCATGGCATATGCACGGTCTGATGAATGGTATCCCGTCCGATCAGCTTGAAGCATTTTCAATTCGAGATAATATCCCGGAGCGCATAAAGAGCTTAATACGGCAAGGACGGCCGATTTATAACTGGCGACCATATTATGAGCGGTTCGGCTGGGTCACAGTAGAAGCGATACGGAACAAAGAGCGTTGTGCGGCCTACATTACGAAATACATAACTAAGGATTTGTTGAAATCCCGTATTGCGCTGAACCATCACGTTTATTATTCGTCGCTTGGTCTTAGGCGTTCTGAAATTATCCAGTATGGCGAGCTTGAGAGAGGTTTTGAACCGGACTATAAGAACGATTATGTTCGCGTGAAATATTTCGATAATGCGGAAGAGCCGCTTTCGTATTTCAGAGGAAAGGAGGATTAACATGGAAAGCGCTGTTCTAACGGTTAAAGAAGCTGCGGTAATCCTTCGCATAAGCTCGAGCAAAATGTATCAGCTATTGCGAGAAGGCATGGTTCCGCATATAAAGCTCGGGAATAGGGTTGTTGTTCCTCGGGCTAAGTTCCTGAATTGGATTGAAAGTGCGACAATTGGAGGTTTGAAATGAGAGGTTGTGTAACGAAGAAAAATGGTCGCTGGTACATCGTTTATTATATCGGTAAAACGGAAAGCGGCAAATGGAAGCAAAAATGGGAAGGCGGCTTCGATACGAAAAAAGAAGCGGAACGGTTGCTTCGGCAGCGAATCGAAGAGTTGGAAAACAGCTTCGTCAACAGCGCTGAAAGCTCTACGATGGCAATTTATTTGCGGCATTGGCTGAATAGTTATTGCGCATCGCATCTTGCCGAAAACACGCAGAGTGGATACCGCACGAATATTGAGAAACATATTATTCCTCTCGTCGGTTCCATTAAGCTTAATCGTTTATGCCCTATGGACATACAAAAGCTTTATGATGTTTTAACGGAAAAAGGCTTGTCAAATACGAGCGTCCGCTATGTTCATAACACGCTTCATAAAGCGCTCGGGAAAGCCGTAAAGCTGCAATTGATCAGCCGGAACCCGGCAGACCTTGTAGACGCTCCTAGGGTGTCACACTACGAAGCGGAAACGCTAACGCCGGAACAGGCGCGAAAACTCGTCAGCGCGTGTGAGGGAAGCGATATTTATATTCCTGTGCTGCTTGCGCTTGTGCTTGGATTGCGACGCGGGGAAGCGCTGGGGCTGCAATGGCAGGATATTGATTTCCGCTATCGCACTCTGAGTATATGCCGCTCCGCTGGATGGCTTCATGGTGAATTTGTTCTTAGTGAAACGAAAACGCGAAACAGTCGCCGCACGCTTAAACTTTCCGATACGATGATTGAAGCATTGAAAAACCAACGGGATATTCTCGATTCATGGGAAAAAGAGTTCGGAGAAGGTTTTAATCCGTTGAATCTTGTAAATTGTCGGCGTGATGGAATGCCTCTGACAACAAACGCACTCCAACGGATGTTTAAGAATATGCTCCACGAAAAAGGTTTGCCGAACATACGTTTCCACGACCTTCGCCACACAAACGCAACATTTATGCTTCGAAGCGAAGTGCCCGCGAAAATCGTTTCCTCGATGCTCGGACACTCGACCATCGGCATTACGCTGGATACCTATTCTCATGTCATGACGGATATGCAGTCGGGCGCCGTAGGCGTAATTGAAGGACTTCTTAAAGGTGAACATTAGAATTTTATTAGAAACCGTACCCTTCAAAATGCAATACCGCTTATAACAAAAGCCCCGAAACATAGACGTTCCGGGACTTTTTGGCGGAGAGAGAGAGATTCGAACTCTCGGTGCCTTTAAGGGGCACACACGATTTCCAGTCGTGCGCCTTAGACCAGCTCAGCCATCTCTCCCTATGCGGCGCTTGCGGGCGCGCTCAGATATGATACATCATTTTCGCGTTCAATGCAAGAAAAAACTCCCGCGCGTAAAGGAAATGTAAATGTTTGGCGCAATTGGTGCAAACGCGCCGCGCATCTGTTAAAATGAGCTCGAAGCGGCGCGCGGCCGCATGGGAGGCAGAATGAATAAAGCCGGTAACTTCTTCATAAGGCTGGTCAAGGGCGTCGTCATCGGCATCGCGGCGATATTGCCCGGCGCAAGCGGAGGCGTACTCGCCGTGGCGATGGGCGTTTATCGCCCCGTGCTCGACGCGGTGACGTCGCTTTTCAGGAATTTCACAAAAAGCGTGCGTTTCCTCATACCGCTCGGCCTGGGCGGGCTGATCGGGCTTCTGGGCACGAGCCGCATCGTCGAATGGCTCATGCTCAACTGCAGGCGCGAGGTCATGTGGGCGCTCATCGGCATGGTGCTCGGCGGCCTGCCCTCGCTGATCCGCGAGGCCAACGAACGGGGTTTCAAAAAGCGGTATCTGCTCGGCGCGCTCGTGGGCGCGGCGCTCATCGGCTCCGTCGCCATCGCGCAGGAATTCCTCGGCAACGGGGAGGCGCTCCCGTTCAACGCGTGGACGGCGGCGCTCAGCGGCGCGCTGATCGGCCTCGGCATGGTGATACCCGGCGTGAGCACCTCGTTCATCATGATTTATCTGGGCGTGTACGATCCCTTCCTCGCGGCGTTCAACCGGTTTGAGCTCGACATGCTCGTTTTCGCGGGGCTTGGCGCGCTCGCGGCGGTGGTGAGCCTCGTCGCGCTCGTCAAGCGCCTGTTCGACCGCCGCCACGGCTACGCGTATTACGGCGCCCTGGGACTGCTGGCGGTATCCGTCGTTTTGATCTTTCCCGGCTTCGGCAGGGGCTGGGAAATCGCGCTGGACGCTTCGCTATTCGCCGCCTGCTTCGCGGGGACGTTCTTCCTGTGCAGGCTCTCGGGCGAGCCCTCCGTGGCGGAGGATCTTCTCGGCGCAGCCAAGCCCGCCGATCCCGGGGAGAAACGGCCCGGCTGACGCGCCGCGCCCATCATTTTCAGGAGGTTTTCGCAATGACAAAAAGGCTTGCCGCGCTCTCGCTCGCATTCGTGCTCTGCCTCGCGCTGCTGCCCGCGCCCGCGGGGGCGGAGGTGCTTTCCGGCTGGACCAGCAAGGTGGATTATGAGAACGCCGACCCGAACAGGTACGCCATCGAAATCGACCTCACCAACCAGATCATCACGGTGTACGAATACGCCGTCGGCGGCACAGTCGTGCTGCAGAGCCTGTGCACCACGGGCAGCGCCGAGTTTCCCACCGGCGCGGGCACGTTCCGCATGGGGGAACTCAAGGAGCATTTCGGCTACTTCGTGGCCTTCGGGCAATACGCGCAGTATTGGTCGCAGGTCGTGCGCGGGGTGTACATCCATTCCGTCATGTACAACTCGACCAAGCTTACGAGCATGTCCAAATCGGCGTATTCGGATCTGGGCAAGAACGTCTCCCACGGGTGCGTGCGCGTGCTGCCCGACGTCGCCAAGTGGATCTACTACAACTGCCCGCCGGGCACGATATGCAAAATCGTCAAGAACCAAAAGAACGAGGCGCTCGCCGCCGCGCTTAAAAAAAGCATGCCTTCTTATAGTAAATACGCGCAGCCTTCGGACGACAAGGCCGCCCCGCGCGTCGTTCCCGCGCTGATACGCTATGACGGCACGCCGCTGCGCACGGGCTTCTCCGCCTCCAGAGACACCACCGTCGCCACGCTCAAGGCAGGCGCGAAGGTGCTTCTGCTGCAGATCGGGCCGGAATGGTGCAAGGTCGAAACCGAGAGGGGCGAGCTGGGCTACGTCAAATCCCAATACATCGTCGCCTACCCGGACGCCGCGGACACCTGCGTCACGAGCTATGTGGCCAAAAGCTCCACCTACGCGTACGCGGGCATGAGCACATCCGCAAAGAAACTCGCGCGCGTGCCCTCGGGCGCGTCGGTCGCGGTGGAGCGCCGCGCGGACGAATATTGGTGGTACGGCACGTACGAGGGCGCCGCCGGTTATTTCCGCGTGCGCTACGTCGAGCAGCGCACATCCTACGTCTATCCTTCGTCCGACGCCGCGGGCAGCGCGGTTCCCCCGCCCGCCGGCACGTCGGGCGGCGGCTCTTCCTCCTCCGGCTCCGGCGGCACGTCGCACAGCGGCGGCCTAGGCTGAGGGGGAGCGCCATATGCCGGGCGGCAGGCGCAAAAAAAGACGAGCAAGGCTCCTGATCGCTTTGCTCGCCACGGCGGCGCTCGCGCTCGCGGCCGTCTTTTTCGCGAGCGATCTTCTGCGCCCGCCGGC
>MWBW01000045.1 GCA_002069725.1 Firmicutes bacterium ADurb.Bin248
ATCTCCCGGTTTTTCTTGCTTCCATTATACCAGATTGACAGGAAAATATATAGCGTTAAAGTTTTAACATAGTATCAGTCGGTAAAAGATATTCTTGAGCGAATGATTCTCAGAGATGCAGAACGTGATTTCAAAGAGAACCGACGGGTATAAAAAAGAAAGCTCACAGAGCATACATGACTCTGCGAACTTCTCCGTCCCGCTTAAAGACTATCACGCAGTATAATTATTTACTGCAAGGAGTATTATAGCACTGAGATTCCACATCGTCAAAGAAGAATAGTGTTCTGTCCTTTCTGTCCCACTGTCCGCAGCATTAGAATTATGTCAGGGAAAAAATGCACCACGTAACGAAACCGTGGTGCATTGTATCAGGTATCGTTAGGTATGCCAAGCACAGTGTCCTTGGAGATACCACAGAATTTGCACTTGCCGTTCACCCAACTGTGTTTTATGTTGCGGTAGCGTATGTTGCCCTCTGCGTCATCGAACTGTGTGACGGAAAACTCGCTTTGCGGGTATTTGGAGCAGTACACGCCGCGCCGAGAGAGCAAGCTCGTCAGCTCGGTGATGGCGATACCGTAAAGCTGCTTTTTGAAAATATGGTCAATTCGCTCCTGTAAATCTGGCATCTGTGGTTCCAGTCCGTCAATCAGACGTTTAGCGATTTCACGCAGAAACACGCCAGTCTTGCAGGCGGGGTCAAGAAAGGTGGTGTCAGGGTTGCGGAACAATTCCTGCGGCAGCATATCGAGCATCTTATTCACAACGTCCGGCGGTGTGAACACCTCGTCGTTAGAGAGATTCGCCAGACACGACAGCACGTCGGGATTATAAACAGCGTTAAATAGGTTATCAGCCATTGTCCTGCACCCTCCTATAATCAGAAATATATTGCTTTAAGAATTTGCCCTCTTCATCGGCCTGCGGCTCATTAAACAAGGTGAGCTGCTCCTTTTTTGCCTTCTTTTTCTTAGAGTTGTCATCGCCGTTGAGCAGCTCGTCAAAGGTGTAGTCCTTGCGCTGCATCTGAGAGCCGGTTACAAATGCCCATTCGGAAAATACGATGGGTTCGTCAGTGTCCTGTCCGTTTTCGTCCACGCATTTCAAGGTCAGCGCGTTGCCGCACACGATATTGCGGGAGAGGATAAACCTTGCAGCCTCGCGGGTATCTTCGCTGCATTCCTTTTTGCAGACAGCTTTGTATTCCTTATTCCAGATTGCAAACAGCCGCTCACGGCAGGCGATGGCATTATCGAGCATGATGTCCACACCATATATGCTGGACAGCGCCAGAATCGCGTTTTTCTCATAATCAAGCGGTAGGCGCCTGTATTTCTTTTTTACGATAGCGAGCTTGCGTGAGAGTATCTCGGAGAGAAAGTTTCCGTCGCCGCAGGCCGGTTCCAAAAATCTGGAATCGATGCGCTCCGTCTCCTGCTTTACAAGGTCGCACATGGCCTTGACCTCGCGCTCGGCGGTGAATACCTCGCCATGCTCCGCCACGCGTTGTTTGGATTTTACCTGCTGTGTCATTTTTTCACCTGATCCTCATCCGGGATGAACTCCACAATATCATCAACCTTACAATTGAGCACCCGGCATATTTTTTCCACGGACTCCAGCGACACATAGGTGTTGTTCTTGAGCCGTGTGGTTATATTTGCACTATACCCGGCCATCTTCTGAAGCTGGGCATTGGAAATATCCCTGTCTATGAGCATATGGAATAACTTCTTGTAACTGACTGCCATACCGCACCTCCATGACTATTGCATTTATTATATCACGCAAAAGTGAAAACGTCTATGGCTATTCGATGAATTTTATCGAATAGCTTATTTTTTTGCACATTCTGGTACGGAGTTATCTTCTGCCGGTCCTGTACGAGGTGAGGGGTTTATTCCTGCGTTCCCGTGACCTACCAGTAGGAACGATGAAAAAATTTAAAAAAAACGTCCTTTTCGCATTTCTTCCGTGGCTATCAGGTGAGGGACAAAATTATTTCCTTAAATTAGTACGAATTACGCTTCTGACTGTCCTGTACGAAGTGAGAGGGTTTACTCCAACCGTTTTCGTGACCGACCTGTGAGAGGCAAAAAATATTTCGGATTTCTTTGTACGACCGCGCTCCTTTTTTCCAGTGGGTAGTGAGGGAGAAAGAAATTCAAAGAATTTTCGTTCAAACCGCCACTTAACCTCCATTGGGAAGTAGAGGACAGAAAAATCTCCGAAGCCTTCATCAAAACGGCTCTCTCATCTCCAGTGGGTAGTGAAGGACGAAATAAACCAGCCCTCGGGCGTGCATTTTTCGCCGTAAACGCCGATTTCCGTGCAGGAAAGAAGCAGCTTTCGCGCGGCGTCGTTGCGCATCAGGCTCGCCAGCCTGCTCCGGCACGGAATGGCCGCCTCCAACCGGATATCCTTGTTTTCCAGCCGCTTTTCCGCGACGATTTCCGCGAAATACAGTTCGGCCCCTTTGCCGAAACCGGAAATAAAGCGCGTATAACCTTCCGCGATCGCCTCTTCGATTTCGCGGCGCAATTCCTGTTTGATAAAATCAGCGCGCCCGGCCGGTATGTCGCGATCTCCGATTATGCAGCAGGTTTTTTTCATCCATTCTTTTCCGTCGGTCGTTAATTCTGACTTGCGGCTAAGCTAAGAATATGAAAACAAAACTCGCATGTCAACACAAATACTTCTTTCTGATTCATAAACACGCTTTCTTGTCGCTATACGTCAAAATCCAAAGGAAATCATGCTTATCTTAGGTGTGCAGTCGCTTTTTCCCTGCCTTTCCCATACTCTGAATATAGCATGGAGGAAAGGCGGTCGCAGCATGGTTTCGATCCTGTCCATAGACGGAGGGGGCATCCGCGGCATCATTCCGGCGGCGTTTCTCGCAGAAATTGAAAGGCTGACGGGCAAGCCCGTAAGCGGCCTGTTCGACCTCGTCGCGGGCACCTCGACGGGCGGCCTGCTCGCGTGCGCGCTGACGGTGCCGGATGCGCGCGGAAAGCCCAAGCACACCGCGCGGCAGATACACGCAGCCTATCTCGAGCACGGCGGCGCGATCTTTCACAGGGGCATGCTTCGAAAAGCGGCGACGCTCGGCGGGCTTACGGGGCCCAAGTATTCCCCGCGCGCGCTCGAGCGCTGGCTCGCGGAATACCTCGGCTCCGCGCGATTGCATGAAACGCTCGCGGATATCCTCGTCACGGCCTACGACATGGCAAGCTCCACGCCCTGGTTCTTCAAGACCACGTTCGCGAAAACGCACCGCGGGCCGGAGGACGATCCGCTTCTCGCGCAGGCCGCATACGCGACGGCAGCCGCGCCGACCTATTTCCCGCCGCTCGCGCTCGAGAGCCTGTGCCTGATCGACGGCGGCGTGTTCGCGAGCAACCCGGCGATGTGCGCCTACGCGGAGGCGCGCAAGCTCCATCCTTACGAGAAGGATTTCCTGCTTGTTTCCCTCGGCACGGGCGTGCATGTGCAAAACCGCCCCTGCGCGAAGATCGAGCGATGGGGCGTCGCCAACTGGGCCGTGCCCATCACGGACGTCATGCTCAACTCCTCGAGCGCGACCGTCGATTACCAGCTTCGCCAGATCCTCGGCGACGAAAGCTACGCGCGCTTTCAGACGCGTCTGCCCGCCGAGGCCGCCGCTATGGACGACGCGAGCAGGGAGAACCTCGTGCGCCTCGAGCTGATCGCGAAGAAGGCGGTGGAGGACAACTCCGCGCAGCTCGAGCGCGTCTGCCGGATGCTGAGCGGCAAAATGAAGCTCTTTCCCGCGCGGGAACGCGTTTTCGTGTCGCGCGCGTAGGGATAACGGCGCGCAAGCCCCTAAATTATGGAAAAAAGCAACCTGAACGCCCGTTGCGGCGTTCTTTTATATATGCCGCGCATCCGTGCAAGCCGAATCGGCCCGGCGCGCCGAAGGAGGGAACCATGATCCGCAAATCGCTGCCCTGCCTTATTCTTGCTGTGCTGCTCGCGGCGTCCGCCTGCACTGCGCCGGACGATATGCGGCTTCCCGTCGATCCCGCGCCTGCGGATTCCGCCGAACCCGACGTTTCGCCAAGCCGCGCCCCTGCGCCCGAGGAAAGCGCGGGCGTGAGCGTCAGCCAGGGGGATCAGACCATAACGCCTTACGAGAGCTTCCTGTGGAGCTCGGATTATACGGAAAACGGCTGGCTGGCGGCATGCGGCATGGGCATGTTTTACCTTTTGCCGGAGCTGGCGCAGGAACTGCCGCGGCTCGACCGGAGCGCCGCCTTTGAGATCGGCGTCCCCGACAACGGGGAGCTCATCTCGTTCAGCGTGTTTGACGGGGCGTTCGGGCGTACGCATCATAATATTTCGGAGGAGGAACTGCCCGAAGCCATCGCCGCCGCGCGGGGCAATCTGTGCTATGTGGTCTTTCAGGTGGTCTATCAGGGCGAATACATACCTTCCGAGGGGAAGAGCGAAAATTCGGGCTGTGAATATGCGTTCGCCCTCGCCTGGGACGACGAGCCCGCGCTCGCGGCCTGGGCGCTGGAGCCGGAGGATATTGCGTACATCGAGCGGTTCGACGGCTCGACCGACCCGGATACGTCCTCCTATGTCTGGGCTTCCGACGCGCGCGTGGCCGAAGCGCTCGCGTGGATCGCGGGCATCGAGCCGCTGGAATTCGTAAGCCTCGAGAGCCCGGCGCGGGATACGCCGGGCGGAAGCTATTCCCTCCTGCTCCATTGCTTCGACGGCAGGACGGTGGCCGTGGGCTTCGCGCTCGACACGGTTTTGACCGACCGCGGGTATTATACCTACGCGAAGCGGGTCGAACAGGCCGCGCCTCCGCCGTTTTCGCTGCATACGTCGGAGCCGAGCTATTCGTATAAAACAGACGGAATCCCGATCACATTGGTCAACAAAACAGATCAAACGGGCAGCATGTCCTTCGTGCCAGCCCTGGAGCGCATGAGCGAGGAGGGCTGGACGGCGCTAAACACCGTCGGCGGCTTTTGCGGTACGCCGGACCCGTTCCCGCCGGGCGTGAAGGACGCGGGCGCGGTGCCGCTTTCGCTGTTCGAGGATGTGACCCCCGGCGTCTACCGGCTGTCGTTTTACGCGACGGACGCCGGCGGGACGGAATACCGAATTTGCGCCGTCTTCCGGTTGGAAGAGCTGAGCTGATCCTGAAAAAGCCCGCGTGCGTGAGTTTATCACGGAAGCGGCCTCCTCCTTTTCATATAATGAAAGTGAAAAAGAGGAAAGTGAGAATCAGGAGGAATACGCCATGTCAGTCATTACGATAACCAAGGAGAACTTCAACAAGGAAGTGCTCGAGAGCGCGAAGCCCGTGCTGCTCGACTTCTGGGCGAGCTGGTGCGGCCCATGCAGGATGGTTTCCCCCATCATCGACGAAATCGCCGCGGAGTCGCCCGACATCAAGGTCGGCAAGATCAACGTCGACGAGCAGAACGAGCTCGCCGCGAACTTCAACGTCATGAGCATACCGACCCTCGTGGTCATCCGCGACGGCAAGGTCGTCAACAAAGCCGTGGGCGTGCGCCCCAAGCAGCAGATCCTCTCCATGCTCGCGTAAATAATTGGCAATGGACAATGGAATGAAAAGCAAGCGCCCTTCGCTTCAACAGTGGAGGGCGTTTTTCGTCGGGTTATTTCGGGTTGGAAGGGGGGGTGGTTGTGTGGAAACGACCATTACATACCCAAGTGGTTGTAACGAAATTTCAAGCGAAACGAACGGCACATACATCGGGAACCTTATAATATAAAGGAAAACGGATACCCCTGGCGAGGTATCCGTTTTGCAACACCGAAAATGTGTTCAGCTTTTTCTTGCGTAAATAATTACGCCTCGGGATTCATCGTTGACAGCATTTTTCTCCGTATCGCTGTACTGCTGCTCAATGATAAATCCTGCTTTTTGCAGCCATTCGTGGAGTCGTTCCAGCGGAGCAAAATGCTTTTGGCAGGGAATATCCTGTGTTATGGCCTCGCCGTTTTTCAGAGTAAGTTCAAACCTACGTGTAAAGCTGCCTATGCCGGTGTTCGCATCATAGCGGTCGCCTAAAAGAATCATCCGACCGAAATTACCGTCCCTGTCAGTTCCTTCCCATACGACCCATTTACGATCATTCTCGTATGAAGGTGCAGACTGCATAATACGATGCCCGCCCGGTTGGTATTCGATGAAAACATACCCGCCCGGCACAAGTGCAGAAGCAGCTTTTTGGATTAGCAACTCTTGCGCTTTGGCGTAGTCCATATCGGAAATGATGTTATACAGGATGTTTCCGGCAAGCACGACAATATCGAACCCTTTTCCCCATTCGTCGTACACGGCGTCGGCTGCTTGCCACTGAATATTGTCAAGATCGCCGGCCTTTTCCGAAATCTTCGCCAACATATTTTCATCAACATCTAAACCAAAAACAATATGTCCTGCCTTGGCGAGGGGAACGAGGATGCGTCCACTACCACAGCAGACTTCAAGGATTCGCTTAGGTTCATTTCCAATGACCGAAAGCAAGAAATCAACATCGTTGGTTTCGGTCACTTTCTGGCCGTACATATCTGCGACCCATTTTGAGACAATTGGTTTTTCATTAAACAAAGGGCTTTCCTCCTGTTTTTTAGGAGGGCTAAAGTATAGTCACCCTCCTTGAGTTGTTCGTGGCAATTATATATGTGTACTTCATGTCAAACATCCTTTCTATTTGAGATTATTACATCGCGGATTTTCCGCGCTATAACTGCGTTTCTATTGTAGCATGGCTACATATTGGGAACAAGATAAGATAACTATACCGCTTTACTATCGAGCGCATAAGCAAAATGGATGCCCCTCAGAATCGAGCAATGTTATAAAATGCTCACCACCGTATTGTTTGGTTTGTCAAAAAAGAACCCCGCCGCAGGCGGCGTTCCCGATTGTCGATCGCCCCCGCGCATTATCCCGCGATCATGCCGAGTTTTTTTCGGTCCGTCAGCCTGATCTCCCCGCGCGTCAGTTCGACGACGCCTTCGGATTGGAAGTAGCGCAGCATCCGCGTCACGACCTCGCGCGCGGTGCCCATGTGGTTGGCGATGCGCTCGTGCGTCAGGCGCAGCGAATCCCCGCCTTCGAGCGCGCTCTCCGAAAGCAGGAAATCCGCGAGGCGCCTGTCCATGCTCTTCCACATGATCTGCTCGATGAGCCACATGACCTCCGAGAAGCGCTGCGCCATGACCTCGTTGGTGTAGTTGGCCAGCGCCGCCGAGCGCTCCATGGCCTTTTTATAAGTGTCTGCCGGGATGACGTACAATTCGGAATCCTTCTCGGCCTCGACGGTAATCTCGAACTGGATGCTCGCCATCATGCACGAGGCGGAAAACAGGCAGATATCCCGCTCGAACAGGCGGTAGAGCGTCACCTCGCGCCCCTCTCCCGAGAGCATGTACGCGCGAAGCTGGCCGGAGCGGACCAGTATCAGCCCGACGCAGTCCGCAGCGCCGCTGCGCAGCATGGTCCCGCGCGGCGCGCGGCGCGACGTGGTCGCGCGCTCGAGCGCGGCGCATTCGTCGCCGGTCAATTGATCCCACATGGGAAAATACTCCGCAAGGTTCATATCCGCACCTCCGATGGGCCTTAATCTATTATATTTCAATTCGGGAATAAGTCAAACAGCCCGCCCGTACGGAAGAAGGGCTTCCGCCTGCGCGAAAGCCCCCGCGATTCCTCTGTGCGGCCCGGCCGTCAGTTCATGAACAGCGCGACGTCGTCCTCGACCGTGCCGATTCCCGAAATGCCGAACTTTTCGACGAGCACCTTGGCGACGTTGGGCGAAAGGAAGCCCGGCAGCGTCGGCCCGAGGTGGATGTTCTTGACGCCCAGCCAGAGCAGGGCGAGCAGCACGATCACGGCCTTCTGCTCATACCAGGCGATGTTGAACGCAAGCGGCAGGTCGTTGACGCTCTCGAGGCCGAACGCCTCCTTGAGCTTGAGCGCGATGAGCGCGAGCGAGTAGGAGTCGTTGCACTGCCCCGCGTCGAGCACGCGCGGTATGCCGCCTATGTCGCCCAGGCCGAGCTTGTTGTAGCGGTATTTCGCGCAGCCCGCAGTGAGGATCACCGTGTCCCCGGGCAGGGCTTTGGCGAACTCGGCGTAGTATTCGCGGTTCTTCATACGCCCGTCGCAGCCCGCCATGACGAAGAACTTCTTGATCGCGCCGGACTTGACGGCCTCGACCACCTTGTCCGCGAGCGCCTCGACCTGCGCGTGCGCGAAGCCGCCCACGATCTTGCCGCTCTCGATCTCCTCGGGCGCGGGCAGGGTCTTTGCCAGCGCGATGATCTCGGAGAAATCCTTTTTTCCGTTCCGATCCGGCGCGATGTGCCTGCAGCCGGGGTAGCCCGTCGAGCCCGTGGTGAAGATGCGGCTCCTGATCTCCTCGCTGCGCGGCGGCACGATGCAGTTGGTCGTGAACAGGATGGGCCCGCGGAAGCTCTCGAACTCCGTGAGCTGCTTCCACCAGGCGTTGCCGTAGTTGCCCGCGAAGTGCGGGTATTTCTTGAACGCCGGGTAGTAATGCGCGGGCAGCATCTCGCTGTGGGTATATACGTCCACGCCCGTGCCCGCGGTCTGCTCGAGAAGCTGCTCGAGGTCGGTCAGGTCGTGGCCGGAGATGAGTATGGCCGGGTTCTTCCGCACGCCGATGTCGACCATGGTGATCTCCGGGTTGCCGTAGCGCGACGTGTTCGCAGCATCCAGCAGTGCCATGACCTTCACGCCGTTGGCGCCGGTTTCGAGCGTGAGCTTGACGAGTTCGTCCGCGCCCAGGCCGTCGTCGAGCGTCGCCGCGAGCGCCTTATACATGAAGGCGTAGATCTCGGGGTCCTCCTTGCCGAGGTTTCGCGCGTGCTCGGCATAGGCCGCCATGCCCTTGAGGCCGTAGGTGATCATCTCGCGAAGCGAGCGGATATCCTCGTTTTCGGTTCGAAGCACGCCGACCGAAGCCGCCATCTCCTGCTTTTGCTCGGAGCTCTCCGCGTGGAACGCCGCCGCGTCCGAAAGGCCGGGGACATTCGCCTGCTCGCGCAGCATGTCGCGCAGGCCGAGCATCCTGTCGATCTGCGCCTCGAGAGACGCGCCGTCGAAGTTGGCGTTGGTGATGGTCATGAAAAGGCTGTTGAGGAGTTCGCCGTTGAGCGTGGAGAGCTTGGACGCGTCCGCCCCGCTTTTCACGACGATCTCGGAGATGCCGCGAAGCGTGTGGATCAGCAGATCCTGCAGCCGCGCGATGTCCTCTGTCTTGCCGCAGACCCCGCGGATGGCGCAGCCGCGCCCGCCCGCGGTTTCCTGGCACTGGTAACAAAACATGCTCATGTAAGGGAATGTCCTCCTCTAGTCGATAAGTTCAAACTCGTCTTTGCTCGCGAAGCAGATCGGGCACTGCCAGTCCTCGGGCAGGTCCTCGAAGGCCGTGCCGGGCTCGACGCCGTTGTCCGGGTCGCCCTCCGCCGGGTCGTAGACGTAGCCGCAGGGGATGCATCTGTACTTTTCCATGATATATATGCCTCCTTTATAATAGTCAGTTGTTCGGCGCGGGCGCTTTGACGACGATCAACTCCAGCGCGCTTTCGCCCGCGTTTCGCGCGGCCATGCGGGTCCGGCCCGGTATCTTGAGCAGCGTGCCGGCCTCGTATTCGCGCGGCTCCTCGTCGCCCAGCGCGATGGAGAGCCGCCCGCGCACGACGGTCATGTAGACGTTGCCGTTCGTGTCGTGCACGGGCAGGGCGTCGCCCTTGCCCAGCACCATGTGCAGGTAGTGGAGGTTTTCGTCCAGCAGCACCTTTTCGATGAGCTTTTCGTCGGTTTGCGTGAGCCGATACGTCTTTTCTATCATAACTGTGTCCTCCTTGTCAATCGAGTATCGCGCCGTCGGTCGCGAGGGTCACGACCTGCCAGGGAATGAACTTGCCGCTGGCCATGAGCGCCTTTTTGACCGCATGCTCGATGCCGCCGCAGCAGGGCACCTCCATGCGCGCGACCGTCACGCTTTTGATGTCGTTGTTGGCGAGTATCGCCGTGAGTTTCTCGCTGTAATCGACGTCGTCGAGCTTGGGGCAGCCGATGAGCGTCACCTTGTTGCGCATGAAGCGGTCGTGGAAGTCCGCGCGTGCATAGGCCGTGCAGTCCGCGGCAATCAGCAGGTTCGCTCCCCTGAAGTACGGCGCGTTGACGGGCGCGAGGCGTATCTGCACGGGCCACTGCGTGAGGCGGCTCCTGGGCGCGCCGTCCTGGCGGCAGGAGCATTCTTCCTGCGCTTCCGGCTCCCTGTGGAGCGCGCGGCTGTGCGTGCCCGGGCAGCCGCAGGGCAGCGGCTCCGCGGACTTGGCGGCCTTGCTGTTCGCGACCGCGGCCGCGTCGTACGCCGGGGCCTCGCGTTCCTCGAAGCGGATCGCGCCGGTCGGGCAGGCGGGCAGGCAGTCCCCGAGCCCGTCGCAGTAATCCTCGCGCGCGAGCTTCGCCTTGCCGTTTTCCATGACGATGGCGCCCTCGTGGCACGCCTCGGCGCAAAGGCCGCAGCCCGTGCACTTGTCCTCGTCTATCTTAATGATTTTTCGAAGCATCTTTTTTCCTCCTTGCCCGGCGTTGTCGCCGGATTGACTTTACGGTCTTATTCTATTATGATAATGCAAAACGGTATGTTGAAATTTCAACGAAACGGAGTTTTTTTGTGGAAGATTATATGGAAGTGCTCAAAACCTCGCCGCTTTTCGCCGGCCTGGACGGCGCGGAGATCCGCGCGGCGCTCGCCTGCCTCGGCGCCAAGCGCGTGGCGCGCGAGAAAAAGCAGCACCTCTTTCGAAGCGGAGATCAGCTCACCTCTCTCGGTGTCGTGCTCTCGGGCGCGGTGCAGGTTTATCAGGAGGATTATTACGGCAACAGGAACGTGTTCGGCAACATCGGCCCGGGCGGGCTGTTCGGCGAAAGCTTCGCCTGCGCCACGACCGCGTCCGTGCCCGTGAGCGCCGTCGCGAGCGAGTCCGGGGAGATGCTCTTTCTCGACTGCCGCAGGATCTCCACGCCCTGTGAAAACGCGTGCGGCTTCCACGCGCGGCTCATCCGCAATCTTTTGGATGTGCTCGCCAGGAAGAACGTCGCGCTCACGCAGCGGCTCGAATTTACGGGCAGGCGAACGACGCGCGAGAAGGCGCTCGCGTATCTTTCGGAGCAGGCGCGCCTGGCGGGGGGCGCGCGCTTCGCGATCCCGTTCGACCGGCAGGAGCTTGCGGATTACCTGTGCGTCGAGCGAAGCGGCCTATCGGCGGAACTCGCGAAGCTGCGGGACGAGGGGGTCATCCGCTTCCATAAGAACCGGTTCGAGCTTTTGCATCATTGAAGGGGATCGGCGGGGACTGTTCTGTTTGCGATGCAACGGGGACGGTTCTGCTTGCCGGATCGCTAACAGAACAGCCTTTCAAGAACGCGCAAGCAGAACCGTCCCCAACGCTCCAAAGAAGCTAAATTCCCCGCCGCAGCGGGCGTTTCCTGATTGTCAATTCTCAATTGTCAATTGCTTCGCTTCCGCCTCGCGCAGCTTTTTCTTTTGCTCGTACATGAGCCTGTCTATGTTCTTGATGAATTCCGAAGGCTCGGCGCCCTCGGCGGGATAAAAATCGTAGCCCACGCTCAGGCTGATCTCGTAGGGCGCGAGCTTTTTTTCGTTGAACTGCGCGAGGTTTGCTTTGAGGCGCGCGAGCGCGGGCTCTAGGCCGCTCTTATCGTTCATCTCGAGTATCGCCACGAACTCGTCCCCGCCGAAGCGCGCCACGAAGTCGTTCTCGCGGAAGGTTCTCTTGAGTATGTCCGCGACGTGGGCGAGCGCCCTGTCCCCCTCGTCGTGGCCGTAGCCGTCGTTGATGCGCTTGAAGTTGTTGATGTCGATCATGACGCCCGCGACGGCCTTCGTGCCCGCGGACTGGCTCTTGGCGTGCAGGTAGCTGTCGAGCTGCCGCCTGTTGTAGAGCCCGGTCAGGTGGTCCGTGTCGAGCTCGACGTTCTGGAAGTTGATGAATATGATCAGCGTCGAGAGCGTCGAGAGTATCCAGATCAGAGACAGGCCGAAGTGGAGCACCTGCACGACGGCCCCCGCGAGCGGCAGCAGCGGCAGCAGCAGAAGCATGAGGAAATCCTTGGCCTGGATCTTCCTGCGGTGGGCGAGCGTGAAGAGCATCGAATAGATCAGGTAGCCGAAGGAGATCGACACCAGGATGAGGAAGTACGGCCCGCGGCGGTAGACGTTCTGCGCGTCGATGGAGAACAGCGTGCCCGTGATGTTGCTAGCGACCGAGAGCGCGAGGTTGACGAGCGCGGGGATCATCACCGGGAGCATGCGCCTGTTGAGCCGCGCGTAGCTGCGGAAAATGTAAAAGTCGGCGTAAAGGTACCACATCACGCAGATAAAGGGGTTCAGTATGTAGTATGCCGTGGTGAACATCGAAAAGGCGATGTGCGTCACGAGGCCCGGCAGGCCGTCGAGCAGCCACATGGCCGCGTCCAGCGCCAGGATCAGCGCGTTGACGTAGATCAGCGTGAGGTATATCTTTTGGTCGAGCAGGTATTTATTGATGTAACGGCGGATGTTGAGGTAGATGGCAAGCAGCACCGCTATGGCGAAGCAGTTCAGCTCGACATACAGGAAACTCAGCATGATTGCCGCCTCCCAAGCATGGATTCGCGCGCCCGGCGCGCCCGCCAAGGTTACATTGTCATAGGATGCATCCTATTATATCGTAGCATCCGCGGCAAAACAAGCCCGACTTCGCGGGATTCCGCTTGACAGGCCGTATGAAATGGGGTAGGATTTGACAAAAGGGAGTAGCTTCAATTGCGGAATGCAACATCCTGGCGTACGGCGCCTGATTCCGCAGCCCCGCGCGGGGTGAGCCAGACTTTTAGCTGCGGCGGCATGCCGCGCTAGAAGCCTTTTTTATTAAACAGGGAAGTTGGAGGAGCCTTATGTTCGAAAAGACGACGGCCGCCGAAACGGCGCGCGCGCTGGATGCCGATCCGGCGCGGGGCCTGTCGCGGGCGGATGCGGAGCGCCGCCTAATGGAAAACGGCAAAAACGCGCTCACGGAAAAGAAGCCGAAAACCGTGCTGCAGATGTTCCTCGAGCAGCTCAACGAGCCGATGATCTACATACTGCTCGCGGCGGCGGTCATATCGCTTTTCCTCAGGGAGTTCGGGGACGCCGTCATCGTGCTCGTGGTCATCATATTGAACGCGGTCATCGGCGTCGTGCAGGAGGGCAAGGCGCAGCAGGCGCTCGCCGCGCTCAAGAAGCTCTCGAGCCCCACCGCGCTCGTCAGGCGCGAGGGAGAGGTGCGCGAGATCCCGGCGCAGGACCTGGTTCTTGGCGACCTCGTCGTGCTCGAGGCGGGCAGACAGGTGCCGGCCGATCTTCGGCTGACGTTTTCGACCAATTTGAAAATCGAGGAATCCGCGCTCACGGGCGAATCCGTGCCCGTCGAGAAGGACGCTTCCTTCACGGCCGCGGACGATCTGCCGCTCGGGGATCGCCTCAACATGGCCTATATGACCACCTCCGTCACCTACGGCAGGGGCGAGGGCATCGTGATCGCCGCGGGCATGGATACGGAGATCGGACGCATCGCGCGCATGATCGACGACGCGCCCGAGGAGCAGACGCCTCTCCAGAAGCGCCTCGCAGACCTCGGGAAACTGTTGGGCATCATCGCCATCGCGTTGTGCGTGCTGCTTTTCGTCATCGCCGTCATACAGAAGCGGGATGTCGTGGAGATGCTCATCACGGCCATTTCGCTCGCCGTGGCGGCCGTGCCGGAGGGATTGCCCGCGGTCGTGACCATCGTGCTCGCGCTGGGCGTGCAGAGGCTCGTTAAGGTCAACACCATCGTGCGCCGCCTGCCCTCGGTGGAGACGCTCGGCGCCGTGAGCGTGGTCTGCTCCGACAAGACCGGCACGCTCACGCAGAACAAGATGACGGTCGTGCGCTGCTACGCGAACGGCGCTTCCTTCGATGTGAAGGAGCTCGACCCCGCCGCGCACGCGGCTTTCCTCAACGGCTTCATGCTCTGCAACGACGCGCTCATCGAAGGAGAGCGCGCCCTCGGCGACCCGACGGAGATCGCCCTGCTCGAGATGGGGCGGCTGCACGGGCTCGACAAGCGCGCGCTCGAGCGGGATACGCCCCGCGTGGACGAGCTGCCCTTCGATTCGGGGAGAAAGATGATGACCACGCAGCACGCGTGCGCGGGAAGCCGGATCGCCTACACCAAGGGCGCGGCCGACCAGCTTTTACGCCGCTGCGAGAGGATTTCCCTCAACGGGACGGTCCGTCCGATCACGGAAGGGGACGTCGAGGCCGTCAACGCCGCCGTCGGCGAGATGTCCGCGAACGCGCTGCGCGTGCTCGCGCTCGCGTCCCGCGACGGGGAGGGCAAGCCCGTCGAGGAAAAGCTGACCTTTCTCGGCCTCGTGGGCATGATCGACCCGCCGCGCCCGGAGGCCGCGGAGGCCGTGCGCATATTCAAGCAGGCCAAGGTCCGCACCGTCATGATCACGGGCGACCACAGGGACACCGCGTTTGCCATCGCCAAGGAGCTCGGCATCGCGAGGAACCTCGGGGAATGCGTCACGGGCGAGGAGCTCGACCGCATGACGGTCGACGAGCTTTCCGCGCGCGCGGACGACATCTGCGTGTTTGCGCGCGTGTCGCCCGAGCACAAGGTGATGATCGTGAACGCGCTGCGCGCAAGGGGCTACATCGTTTCCATGACCGGGGACGGCGTCAACGACGCGCCCTCGCTCAAGGCCGCGGACATCGGCGTCGCCATGGGCATCACGGGCACGGACGTCGCCAAGAGCGCGGCGGACATGGTGCTGACCGACGACAACTTCGCCACCATAGAAAAGGCCATCGAGGAAGGGCGCGGCATCTACGCGAACATAAGAAAATCCGTCCTGTTCCTGCTCTCCTCGAACTTCGGCGAGATCATCACGATGTTCCTCTCGATCCTCGCCGGCCTCGCGGCGCCGCTTCGCGCGATCCACATACTCTGGGTCAACCTGATTACAGACTCGCTGCCCGCGCTCGCGCTGGGCGTCGATCCCAACGACCGGCGCTACATCATGAAGCTGCCGCCGCGCGACCCCGGCGAGAGCCTCTTTGCGAAGGGCGGCTTCGCGCTCACGTTCTTCTACGGCGCGCTCATCGGCCTCATCACGCTCGGCGCGTTCCTCGCGGTGCCCGTACGCGCGCTGGTCGAGGCGGGGGATGCCGTGACGCTCGCCTCCGTCATAGGCGCGTTCGCGAACGAGGCGCTGCTCTCGCGCGCGCAGACCTTCGCCTTCACGGTGCTGGGCGTATCGCAGCTCTTCCACGCGGTCGGGATGCGCAATGTCGACGTATCGGTGTTCCGCATGAACCACGCGGCCAACAAAATGATGGTGCTCGCTTTCGTCGTCGGCCTCGCGCTGCAGGTCGCGGTGACGGAGGTGCCCTTCCTCGTCAGGGTGTTCGCCACGACGCAGCTCGAGCTTTCCGAGTGGCTCGCGCTCGTGGCGGTCTCCACCGTGCCGCTCTGGGCGCACGAAGTTATCTGCCTGTTTCGGGGGAGGCGGGGTAAAGCAGCTTAATTCGGGAGGCGCCCCCGCGCCGCTTGCGGACGTGACCATACAGGATGACGCGGAGATCCGCGCGAAAATTGCCGAACGCGCCGCCGCCAAAAAGGCGAAGGATTACGCGCTGGCCGACCGGATTCGGAACGAACTCGCGCAAAGGGGAATCGTCCTCATCGGTACGCCGCAGGGCACGGCGTATGAAAAACGGTGAGGATTCGGCATACGAACGGGCTTGCGCTTTCAAGGCGGAAGCCCAGTTTTGGGGATGACGGGGACGGTTCTGCCCTTTTTCCGGCGCTCCTGTTCCTGCATGCGGGCATCCTTTCTCATGCTTTCATCACGCTCATACGCCCAAAACCGTCCCCCTGAGCGACGAAGAACCTTTCGTTCCTCGCTGGGGACGGTTTTCGGTGCCGGAGGGTGATGACGAACGGAATCCGTGTTGGCCTTTGCCGGAAGATCGCACCGGCGGCGACCGCCGAGAACCGTCCCCGACGATTCAAAAGGAAAACTCCCGCAAACGGGGACGGTTTTGTTTGCTTGATCGCCAACATAACGGCCTTTCAGGAACGCGCAAGCAGAACCGTCCCCATCCATAAGCAGCGTCACCCGTGATAAAACAAGCGGCCCCTGAAAGCGAAGGCCGCCTGAATCGTTCCCCGATCATCCATTGTCAATCCCCCAAAAACCGTATAAACGCGTCCGCCTGCCTCTCGAGATACTTTTTGCTCGAGGTCAGCGCGAGTTTGCCGTCCCCGTCGAGCTGCTGCCCCGCGTTGGGGATCGTAAGGCGCGGCACGTTCATCACGCGCATGTTGAGCAGGGAAAGCAGCGTCACCAGGTGATCCTGCGCGCAGACGGTGCCGCCCATGCCGGACGAAACGCCGCTGATGGCGGCGGGCTTGCCGAAAAGCACCTGCCGCTCGGCGTCGCCGACCGGGCGCGAGAGCCAGTCTATGAGATTTTTCAATACGCCGGGGAAGAAATGGTTATACTCGGGCGTGAAGAACCAGACGCCGTCCGCGCTCTTTACGGCCTCGCGCACGCGTGCGACGGCTTCGGGCGCGGGGAATTCGATGTCCTCGTTCATATAGGGGATGTCCGCGTACTCGAGCAGCTCGAAATCGGCGCGGCCGCCGACGGCCTCTTTGGCGAGCAGCGCGAGCTGGCGGTTGTAGGAATCCGTGCGGAGCGAGCCGACGATGGCGAGTATTTTCATGGAAGAACCTCCTTTGCCGCGGGATATGGCGTCTTTTACCAAAGTATAACAAATGCGCGCGGAAACATTCAACAGGAATTGCCCGCGCGCGGAGAAAATGCTATGATATCCCCACAGCGAAAAGGAGCCGAGCCATGCTTTTCATAGGCCCCCACATGTCCATCGCGGGCGGATACGCCAAGGCCGCGCGGGACGCCGCAGCCATCGGCGCCACCGCGTTCCAGTTCTTTTCGCGCAATCCGCGCGGCTCGCGCTTTCGAAAGCACGACGGGGAGGACGAGGCGGCGTTCCAGTCCCTGCGGCGCGAATGCGGCTTCGGTCCGCTGCAGGCGCACGCGCCGTACACGCTCAACCTCGCCGCGTCGGACGAGCGCGTGTACGACTTCGGGAAAACCGTCATATGCGAGGACGTCCGCCGTATGGACGCGCTCAAAATCGAATACCTCGTGCTGCATCCGGGCAGCCACACGGGCGCGGGAACGGAGGCCGGCGCCGTGCGCGTCGCGTCCGCGCTCGCCCCGGCGCTCGAAGGGAGCGGCTCGATCACGGTGCTGCTCGAAACCATGGCGGGCGGCGGCACCGAGATCGGCGCGAGCTTCGCGCAGCTTCGTGAGATCATGGATTTGACCGGGCACGCGGACAGGCTCGGCGCCTGCATGGACCTGTGCCACGTTTACGCGGCGGGGTACGACGTAAAAAACGACCTCGACGGCGTGCTCAAGCGGTTCGACAGGGAGATCGGCCTTTCCCGGCTCAAGTCCGTCCACCTCAACGACAGCATGGGCGCGCTCGGCTCAAAACGGGACAGGCACGCCGCCCTGGGCGAGGGCGAGATCGGCATGGAGGCCATATTGAACGCGCTCGAGCATCCCGCGCTCCGGGATCTTCCTTTCTATACGGAAACGCCCTTCGACGACGAAGGGCACGCCCAAGAGCTCGCGACGGTGAGGCGGCTGCTCGCCGCGCGCGCGGCGGGGCGGGGGAATCAGCCCTCCTCGTAAGGCTTATCGGAATAGTCGAGCACGATCTTTTTGCACGCCTTGCAGATGTGAGCCTCGAAGTCGCAGCCCTTGAAGGCGTGGTTTTCGAGCAGCACCTCGCCTTGCCGGGGCATCAGGGAAAACCAGTGCCGCTTCTTCGTCCACGCGGCGCGCTGCATGGTTTGCAGGTAGCCCTTTTCCATTTCTTTGCCGCAGCAGGGACAATTCATTTCGCTTCCTCCCGGTTCTTTGTTCGTCTGATTCTACCATAAAACGGGCGCATCCGCACGCCCCTTCCCGCCCCGTTGCCCCCAAATCGAATCCGCGTTATAATTGAACCGGAAAGCGAGCATTTCTTTCTATAAAAGCGCGAGGGGTTATCGATGAGGAATTACAGGGCCATGATCGTCGACGACGAGGCGGAGGTGCGCGAGGGCATCGTCGCCAGGCTCGATTGGGAAAAGCTCGGCTTCGAGGTCGTCGCCGAGGCGGAAAACGGGCTGGAGGCGATCGAAAAGGCCGAATCCGACGAGGTGGACCTGCTTTTGACCGACATCAAGATGCCCTTTATGGACGGCCTTACGATGATCGCGGAGTTCCGCACGCTGCACCCGAGCGCGAAGGTCGTGATCCTCTCCGGCTTCGACGACGCGGATTACGCGCGCCAGGCCATCAAGCTGGGCGTCACCGAGTACGCGCTCAAGCCTGTCAACGCGGAAGAACTTTCGGGCGTGCTCGCGCGCATGCGCGCGCAGCTCGACCGCGAGTATAACGAAAAGCTCGACATCGCGAAGCTTCGCGAGGAATACGAGCGCGCGCTGCCCGCGATGAAGGAGCGTTTTTTAGGCGAGCTGCTCTGGAGGCGCATGGGCGAGGAGGAGATCGCCGAGGGCATCGCGGCCTATGGCCTCGACGTCGGCGAACTGCCGGGGAAGCTCGTGCTCGTGTTCGACATCCGGCTTCGCGGCGCGCCCGCGCGGGAGCTCGAGGGCGGGCTCGTGCCCATTTCGATTTCGCAGCTCATCGAACAATCTCTGCGGGGCCGCTGCAACCTGGCGCTCTGCTCCGGGCTTTCCGAGATCGTCGCCGTCACCGCCTGGGAAGAGGCGGACCCCGTGAGCCGCGCCGTGCTCCTTTGCAACGACATTTCCGCGCGCTGCAAGCGCATACTCGACGTGCGCGTGACCTGCGGCGTGAGCAAGCGCTACTCTTCGCTCTGCGACACGCCCGCGGCCTACGCCGAGGCGCGCGCCGCGCTCGAGTACCGCGAGGAGCCGGGCCTCGGCCGCGCGATCTACATCGGGGACGCCGAAACCGGCGGCGGGCAGGGCGGCATGCTCGACGAGCGCACCGAGCGGCTGCTGCTCTCGGCCGTGCGCGCGGGCTCGCCCGCGCAGGTGGAGGGCGTCGTGGACGGCCTCGTGCGCGCGCTCGACCGCCTTGGAGACGACGCCTGGCAGAAGCAGGCTTACGTCGTTTCCGTTTACAACTCGCTCAACCGCATCGTGATGCAGCACGGCCTTTCGGGCGAAACGGAGCTGACCGAGCGCATCGCCTTTCGCGGCGGTCCGCCCGCGGGGGAAAGGGAGCTTCGCGCGTGGCTGACGGACGCCTGCCTTGCTCTGTGCGGCTGCGTCGCAAGGAGGCGCGAGAGCATGCCGCGGCTTCTCGCGGAGAAGGCCGTGCGCTTCATCGAGGAGCGCTACGGGGAATCCTCGCTCTCGGCGGAAACCGTGTGCGCGCACCTGCACGTTTCGCGCTCGTACTTCTTCGAGGTGTTCAAAAAAGAGACGGGGCGCAGCTTCGTGCAGTATCTGACGGATGTGCGCATGGACCGCGCCGTGGAGCTTTTGCACGACCCCGAGATGAAAACCATCACCGTCGCCTACGCCGTGGGCTACGAGGAGCCGAATTACTTCTCCCACGTGTTCAAGCGGCGCTTCGGCGTGACGCCCGCGCGATACCGCAGGCAGGCGACGGGCGCAATATGAAGGCGCGCGGCCCCATGGGGCGTTTCCTGAACCGGCTTGGCAAGGGCAGCATCCGCTATTCGGTGTTCATCAGCTTCACCGTGTCGGCGTTCGCGGCCATCGTGCTCTCGGGCCTCACGTTCTACGCGCGCTTCTCAAGCCAGCTCCAGTCCAATGTCAGGAGCGAAAACCGGCAGCTCGTCGAGCAGGTCAACCAGAGCCTCAACTCGTATCTTCGCAGCATGATCCGCCTGTCGGATTCGATCAGCTACGGCGTCATCAAGAACACCGACCTCGAGGCGAGCTCCATAGACGACAAGCTGCAGCTGCTCTACGACAACAACACCAATCTCGTTGAGAACATCGTGCTCTTCGACGCGGCGGGGAACGTCCTTGCGACCGCGCCGCCCGCCATCCCCACGCACGCGGCGCAAACCGCAGCCAGTCTCAGACTCGTTGCCATTCTTCCCCCTCGCATGTCACCGTACTTGGATCATCGTGCCCGTCGGGATCATCCGGGCGGTCAGGGTCTTGCCGTCGCTCGACACTTTCGCCCACCAGTAGGGGTGCGACGCGCCGTCCAGCGTCACCGGAATCCGCCCGGACGCCAGGACCGACCCGGAACCGATGATCTCTACCAGCGGCACCCCGGCCGCCAG
>MWBW01000046.1 GCA_002069725.1 Firmicutes bacterium ADurb.Bin248
GCCCGCCGCTTTTTAATATACCGGGGATTGTCGCGCTCGTTGACGCCCATTCGGGTTTGGCGATCCGCCCGCCCGGTTAATAGCCCGGATTCGTCGCGTTATCTTCCGAATCTATGAGTTGCTTCTATTTGGGGCAAACATATTCCTCCATAATTTGCTCCGGAAGACAGATGTGAAAACAGCAAAGCTGTTCTCCGCCTATCCGCTCTTCAACCGCGTCCAGCACTTTCTGTAATAAAACGTATGGTTTCATTGCCCGTTTCTTCCTTTGGATGTTCGTTCATGGACGCTGGTTTCAATGCCGGGCCGGGATAATGTTAAGGATGTTCGATCGCTTTTCCGTTTATCGACAACACAGAACAAACTATTTATACAATACATCGGACAGCCAAACATCATACCAATAGTTCTGATTACCCTCCAGCCGCTTGAAACGGCCTTCGAACTGACTCGTATACCGATCCGAATCATGATACAGCTGGCTTTTTAGCAGCACCGGCATATTATCCAGCGAGATATCGGAATTATGATAACAATATCCGATGCCGTACTGCCTGAGTCCGTTTGTCACAAATGTTACGCACTCGAGTGTTTCGGCCGGATAATTGACGTTTTGCTCACTGCCGAACACGCCGAATTCCATGATGAGCATACCCACATGATACTCTTTTGCGACATCAAAAACGGGGGCTTTCAGGTATTCCCGATACAAATCCTCAAATTCCAATTTATCGCTGCTGCTCCAGGTGCCATCCCCGTTTATCGTCAGCTTTGGCGATTCAATTACGCTCGGCTCCGCCGTGCTTGTGGTAATCGTAGCGACGGAACCGTTCTGAAGTTCAACGATGATAGCGTCGAAGTTCAAACACCCTCTGCTCATCGACATTGAAATTTCGCTTGCTCCGTCAATATCAAAGCTCAGAGTTTCGTTTGTATCGCTTGAGAGACGAATGCCGTTGTCGGTGGCGATTATGAGATTGGAATCCTCCCCTAAATTTCCAATCAAGCTTATTGATTTGGCCGGACCGCCCAGCTCAAACAGAATGGGGGTTCTGCCGTCGTCAAAATAGCCGGATAACTGCTCCAAACTGAATAAATGATACTGCTGCGTATCCTCGTAGTTCTTCAGTCCATCGCCCGCGAACGGCAGCGGCTGATAAAAAGAGTAGCCAATCGGGCATCCGATTTCCGCCATGCAGGTGTATGTGCCGTTTGGATAGGATTGATAGCAAAAGACGACCCTGCTTTCATTGTAACGGCGTATTGCCTTGACAACCGGAATAAACGTGTTCCCATAAGCTTCTTCCGATTCGTGTTCGGATTCAATCAGCAAGCAAAAACTCAGGTATCTGGCCGGAAGCCGCGAATAACGGCTCGCGATGATTTCCCAATATTTCGTGAAGTTCCCGCGCAGTTCCTCGCCTCGCGCGCTGTCTTCATACAGCCGTTCCATAGGATACGGATTGAAATAGCTCTCATAATCGGCGATACCCCTCGGACTGTTCACAAGGCCGCCTTCTTCCGGCAATCTGCTGCATTCAATAATAACGTGAATGTTATATTTCATGCACCAGGCGATCAGCTGATCCAACTCCTTCAACTGGTTTTTGTTGATTTGGCTGATGTCGTAACCGGGGCATCCCAGGGTCGCAAATGAAAACCACAAATTGATGCAATCCACGCCGACCTGCGACAATGCTTTAATCTGCTGTTCCTTATAGGAACTGTATAAATGTCCGCTGCTTTTGTTTTGCACGCAGGCGCCGTGATATTGCGGAACCGCCTGATTCGATATTTCGGGCAGCGTCGAATTCTCGTTCGCCCAGCTCAACAACTCGTCCGTAATGATATCCTTATCGTAGCTTTCCGCTTTGGCGGCTTCCAGGGTAGTATAATCCGGCTCCTTTTCTCTTGAAGTCATAAGCCTCCAAACCGCAAGGATCGCGTCCTTGCGGCTGATGGGCCGGCTGCACAGGAATTTATCCTCGACCGGCACAATCAGATTCATTCCCGATTCCAGAGACGCCTGGGTGCAAGCGTAATAAACGCCCCAATGGAGCATGCCCAGCTCGTAGGCATCCATTTGATCGACATAAATCGTTTGGACTTCCCCATTTATACATGTGAACAGTTTTGACTCATCGGCGAGGTCATCCATCTCATGGTAACAAGTATTGTGATTATTGGAGATTTGCGAATTCAGGCCGATTCCTTTTGCAGCCAACGCCAAAGCCAGGGCGGCGTCCTGCCTTATAACCGATTCCTGATTCAAGTAATCCTGCTTTAAACGCTGTTCGAGCGCAGCGCCGTCTCCGCCGCATGAACGAATCATGCTCTGGATTAGCTCCACGAATTCCCGCGCGGTGATGTCGCCTTGATATGAGAGCGTTTCCGGAACAATACCCGAACCCATCGCCAGATCCCACTCCGTTTGCTCCCATTCGGATAATTGCAGTTCTTCTTCTTGAACTTCTTGCGTTTCCCGAGCTTCCGGGGTTGATTCTCCGTGCGCGATAACGCTCTGGTCCGGCGTTGTTTTAGGCCCCGAGCAAGAACACAGAATGCTCAACATGCAAACCGTTCCAATCAATACGCCCAAATACTTTGCCTTCATACTCCCGCGGTCCTTTCTTATCAAAAGATTTTCACATATTCGCTCTTATTCCCCCGGCGCCGATACCATGCGCTTCGCATATATGTCAAAGCGGGTGAAAGCCGCGGGCTTTCATGCCGTTCGCGTTTTGGCCTGCGGCAAGAAACGCCGCAGGCACTCAGCCTGCGGCCGGCCGCCCGCGAACGCGCGGTGTTTGAGGCAAAGCGTGCAATCTCAAAAAAGGGGCGGAACCGCTTTTTTTGACTCTTACAGCTCGACGTTGTAGATGCCCTTGACGTGCTCCCTGCCCGGCAGCATGATCGCGATCGCGCACACCGCGCCCGCGATGCCGAGGCCGCAGATTACGCTTCGGATCGGCAGCGCGTCGCCCAGCACGCCCGCGAGGAGCGCGCCGAGTATGCCGCCCAGGGTCGTGAGCATTTGGAACGTGCCGTTGTACCTGCCGCGCATTTCATTGGGCACGTGGTTCTGCGTCGAGGAGATGCGGATGTTGTAGGAGGTGACGCCCAGGAGCCCCGACACGAACATCATCCCCATCATGACGGCGACGGGCAGGAACAGGTAGGACGCCTCGATCAGGCTGATGGCCACATACACGCAGAATGCGATGGCGAATTTGAGATGCGTCGGGTACCGGTGGCGGTACTGCACGAAGCCGCCGATCATGCGGCCGACGACCGAGAGACCCATCACATAGGTGTAGATCGAAACGCCGAGGCCTTCCGTCTGTTTGAAGTAAGGCAGCACAAGCGTGCTCGTGCCGTTGAAGATCAGCGTGTTCACGACGAAATACGCCGTGATGAACAGCAGCCCTTTCTCTCGTTTGAGGTACGCGAGACCGTCCTTGAAATCGTCCGCATAACGGCGCAGATTATAGCTTTTCGGCTCGGAAAGGACGTGCGATTCGTCAGCCTTGATCTGCGTTTCGAATATGGCGGCGAAGAGGAAGGTGAATGCGTTGAACAGGAACAGCGGCTCGAGGCCGATGTTCTCGTAGCACCACGCGGCGACCGGCACCATCATGGCCGAAAGCGGATAGAGCATGGATGAGATCGAGTACGCCTTCCCGAAGTTGCCCTCGCTGATGAGCGTGGGGTACAGGCTGTCGTAGGCGACGAGGTACACGCTGTCGATGCTGCCGATCACGACGCAGAGCACGAGCAGCACCGCGTAGTTGAACAGGCTGAACGAAAGCATCGCGAATATGCAAAGATACAGCGCCGCCGAAATAAAATCGAGCGAATAGATCACCTTCGCGCGCGGGAAGCGATCGATATACGGCCCCGCCAGCGTGGGCATGATGATCTTGGGCAGGTTGTACGCCACGGTGAATATGGCGTAGAGCAGCGTGGAGCCCGTGTAATCGAGCACCAGCAGCCCTATGGCGAAGCCCGAAACGGCGTTGCCGAGCATCGACACCACCGTTCCGAGCGTGAGAATCGTAAAGTTCTTGGTCCAAAGGGGCTTTTTTTCCATCGCGTCCATTATACACCGAAATCGATCGAAACGCTACCGTTGACCGCGCCGACTTTGATGCGGTTGGCTCCCCCGCGCACGATGTGTACTTCCTTACGGTACTTCTCGCCGTCCACGCGCACCGATCCCGACAGCGTGGACACATCCACGTTGTATTCCGTCACGGGGAGCCGCGTTGCGATGCGAAGCGTGCCGTTGACCGCGTCCGCGATGATTTCCCCGCGAAGCTCTCCCGCGAGCGTGACCGTGCCGTTGACGGTGTCCCCCTTGCACTTGCGAAGGACGCGGCAGTTGGTGATGCTCACGTCGCCGTTGACGCTGCCGCCGTGGATCGTGTCCGCCGATACGCCCTCGAGCTCCACCGCGCCGTTGACCGTGTTGCACAGGATCGTCTCGAGCGTGATGCCCGTCACGCGGGTCGCGCCGTTCACGCCGCTGATGTGGAAGGAGGAAAACTTCGCGTCCGGCACAACGATGTCGATGCGGCCGGGCTTCCAGCCGCCGTGGCGGAAGAACCGGTTGAACGGGCGGCGCTCCTCGTCGATGCGCAGCACCCCGTTGGAAATTGAGATTTCGGGCTTGATGCGCTCGTCGGGATAGCTGATGTCGATGCGCCACTCGTTGCCGCGCGTGAGCGTGACATTGGCGTTGATGAGATCCGCGCGGATCGAATGGAACTCCTCGGGGCTCCTGTTGAAGGAGGCCGAAGCCTGCTCCGTGCGCGCGCCGCACTCGGATTGCGCGATGATTTCCCGCGCGAGCGCCTCGGGCGAGCCGAACGAGGCGGCCACCTCGGCTTCCTTGTCGGGGCCGGCGTCGTCGAAATACTCCTCGTAGTAGCGCAGCGCGGCTTCGCGCTCGCCGCGCTCGATGCAGGTCAGGCAATCCTCCAGCCTGTTCATGAACTCGCGCCTTGTCATGTCAGTTTACCGCCTTTCTCATGCTCAGCGAATACGCGTCAAAGCAGTTTTCCAATATCCTCTCGATCGCCTGCGTTGCGGCCGGTTCCGCCGCGCGCTTTTCGCGCGTGCGCGCGCCATCGTCGCCAAATAGGGTTACATAGCCCAAGTACCGCTCCTTCATATTCCGTTTCCTCCGAATAAGATTTTTTCCACGCTCTCCCGGTATGCTCGCCACGCGCCGCGGTATTCCGAAAGCTTTTCGCGCCCGCCCGGCGTGATGGCGTAATAGCGCCGAAGCCTCCCCGAATAAGGCTGGTCGTAGGTGGAGAGCATATCATCCTTCTGCAGCCGCCTGAGCACCGGGTAGAGCGTGGATTCCGAAATCTCCACCACCTGCTTGACGCTCTGCGTGAGGACGTAACCGTAAGTGTCTTCTCTGTCGAGCACGGCGAGCACGCACGCGTCGAGCAGCGCGCTTCCAAGCTGAAATGTCATAGGCACTCCTCCTTTCGTCGTATCATATTATACGGAGTATAATATTGTACGTCAATAGCAAAATTCGCGTTTATAAGAAAAAACTTTATCGCCGTCCGCGCAAAAAGATATATTTCGTGATGTAACTGTGTTAGAATGACTACGATTTCAAAAAAACGGGGAAAGTGGGTAGATCGCGTCCAAATGAGGCGTACGAAAATCATCGCAATCGAGGGGATCGACGGCTCCGGCAAGGGCGTGCAGTTCCATCTGCTCGCGAAGGCGCTTGCCGACATGGGCCATTCTGTCGCGTGCCGCGACTACCCGATGTACGATACCTTCTTCGGCGCCGAGGTGGGCAAGCTCCTCGCGGGCACGGGCGCGGTCCCGGCGGACCGCGTGGACGGCAAGAGCATGGCGCTCTGGTTCGCGCTCGACCGGTGGGAAAGCTTTCGCGATTACAGGGACGGGGAAACGGATTTCCTCGTGATCAACCGCTTCGTGCTCTCCAACGCCGTCTACCAGAGCATACGCGACGTGGACCTCGGCAAGCCCGACATCGTCGATTGGGCGCTCGAGCTTGAATACGGGCATTTCGGCCTGCCCAGGCCCGACGTGAACCTCGTGTTCTCAGTGGTGCCCGAAGTCGCGGAGCAAAACGTGCTCAAGAAGGGCTATCGCGATTACGTCGGCGAACGGCGGGACGTCTACGAGGCGTCTCACCCGATCCAAGCGCGCGCCATGGCCAAATACGCCGAGCTTGCGGCGCGCTTTCCGGACGTCGAGCTCGTCCCCTGCATGGAAGGGGGAGAGCTCCTGCCCGTGGAGCGGATCGCCGCGCGCGTGCTCGCCGCGCTCGCAAAAAGGAACCTCATTTCAAGTTCAGATATTCAAAATTTAAAAAGGAGAGACTCGTTATGAGAAGGATCGGCATACTCACCGGCGGGGGGGACTGTCCGGGGCTCAACGCCGTCATCCGGGGCGTCGTGGAGAGCTGCGCTGCGGCGGGCATCGAGGTTTACGGATTTTTCGAGGGCTGGCGCGGCGCCATCGAGGACGAAGGGCAGGCGCTTACGCCCGGGGATGTCGAGGGCATACAGACGCTCGGCGGCACCATACTCGGCAGTTCCCGCACCAACGTCATGAAGATTCCCGACGGGCCGGCGCGCGTCAAAAGCGCGATGGAGAAACACGGCCTCGAGGGCCTCGTCGCCATCGGCGGGGACGACACGCTCGGCGTCGCCAACAAGTTGAGACAGATGGGCATGAACATGATCGGCGTGCCCAAGACCATCGACAACGACCTCTCCTGCACGGACTACACCTTCGGTTTCGATACGGCGGCCAACGTCGCCATGAGCGAGATCGATCGGCTGCACACGACCGCGGCGGCGCACTCGCGCTGCTTCGTGGTGGAGTGCATGGGCAGGCACACGGGCTGGATCGCGCTGCAGGCGGGGCTTGCCGCCAACGCGCACCTCGTGCTGATCCCCGAGTTTCCCAAGAGCTTCAGGGAAATATATGACTTCGTGCGCGGGCGCTACGTGCGCGGCGAGAGATACACGCTCATCGCGGTTGCCGAGGGCTTCGAGTTCCTCGACGAAACCGGCGAGGATCTGGGCGTGGACGCGTTCGGCAATCCCATGCTCAACAGCAGGGAGGTCGCGCACAACCTTGCCGCCAGGCTTGAGAACGCCATACGCAAGGACGAAACCCTCGAACGCAAGCGCGCGTATTTCGAGAGCCGCTTCGTGGTGCTCGGGCATCTGCAGCGCGGCGGCGCGCCGAGCGTGTTCGACCGCGTGCTGGGCGCGCGCCTGGGCGTCAAGGCCGGGCAGCTCGCCGCGGCCGGGCAGTACGGCAACATGGTGGCGCTGCGCGGCACGGAAATCGTCACGGCCGATCTCGACCTCGCCGTGACCTTGCGCAAGAAGGTGGACAGGGAGTTCTACGAGGCGGCGAGCCTTTTCTTCCACTGAGCAATTGGCAATCGAAAATTGACAATTGACAATCATGGCATAAACAAGGGCTTTTCGCTTTACGGGCGAAAGCCCTTTTCATTTCTTTTGTCCGCCCGCGGAATCGTTCGTCGGTAGGGGCGGATATCATCCGCCCGCGAAAGCCGTTTCATCCCGCAGGGGCGGATATCATCCGCCCGCGGAACCCGTTTCATCCCGTAGGGGCGGATATCATCCGCCCGCGAAAGCCGTTTCATCCCGAGGGGCGGATATCATCCGCCCGCGGGCGCCTCGTTAAAATAGATCGGGTTCGACACCGCCAACGGCCATTCGCCCAAGAAGGGCAGCCGCACGGAGGCGACGGCGTAGCAGTAGCCGACGTCCTCGAGGATGGCCCTGCCCGAGGCTTCGCCCTTTCCGGTGCGCTTGACTGCCGCGAGCTCCTTCCCGCCCGGGCCGATGAGGCGGAGCTTCGCGCCGGCGGGGAGCCTTTCGGCGCCGAAGGCGACCTCGTGCGGCCCCGGCGCCATTATCGTTGCGCCGAAGCTCTCGCCCGCGCAGCAAAGCGAGAGGCGCGGGCCGCTGACGGAGCATGTGACGTAGCTTTTGCCCGCGGCCGCGGCCGCGATTATGTCGCCGGCGCAAGGGGATTCGGCGTATACGGCCGTGACCGGATGCCCGAGGCGCACGGGCCGGAAATCGCGGTGGAAGTCGCTGCCGCCCACGGCGGCGATGCGGCGTCCCTCGTCGAGGAAATGCGTCCACCACGCGATACCCGCCTTGTTGACGGGGCGCATGGGCCCGTTCCAGATTTCGACCATCGAAAAGCAGTCCTCGTCCTCCCACAGGTACGGACAGAGGTTGCATTTGGGATGGTTCACCGATATGACCGCCCCGGCCTCCCGCGCCTCGCCAACGATGCGAAGCATATCCTCTTGTGAGTTCGCGACGAAGGAGTTGCGAAACGGGCGGGGGACGCCGAAGAAGTTCATGTGCCCCTTGTAATGCGTCCACTCCACGCCGGGTATGAGCGTAAGCCCCGGCACGGCGGGCAGACAGAGGTTCTCGGAAAAGTTGTTGTGGTTGGTGACGCTGAGGAAGTCGAGCCCCATGCGCTTCGCGCGCTTGGCGAGCGCGGGGATGTCGTGCTGCCCGTCCGACGCGTCGGAATGCAGGTGGAAATCCCCGAAAAACCAGCGCGGCCGCTTCGGATGGAACGCGATGCCGTACTCGACCGGCACGCCGCCCTCCTGCACATGGTACGCGCCCACAAGTATGCGCCATTTGCCGGGACGGACGGGCTGCATCAGGTAGCCGGGCGTCGCCGTGAATTCGCCCACGCTCACCTCGCTTCGCGCGCTGCCCGACCAGCCGAGGAAACGCCCCTGCTCGTCCTCGAGGCCGAGGTCGATGATGTTGAGGGAAACGCCTTTGCCTGCGGCGACGCGCGGATAGGAGCAGGCCACGCTCAGGCTCTCGAGGCCGTCGGGCACATCGAACGGGAGCGCGTAATAGCTGCCCTCGCGCGCCTTTTCCACCGTGTGGCGGATGGTGACGCCGTCCAAATCATTCACCCTTTCGGAGTTAAAACTTCCGCGCGCACGCGGCGCCGCGTTATTCCGTCTCCGCCTGCCCGGGCGCCACGGCCTTCCTTTCGGGGAAGTGCAGGAAGCGGCTCATCACGACGCAGATGACCATCACGCCCAGCGGGAAGAGCACCGTCAGGAAGCGCGAAGCCTGGTCGGGCACGGGACCCGGATTGTCGCCGTTCTCGAACCGGAAGATCTGGAACATCAGGTAGAACGCCAGCGAACTGAACAGGCCGCTCGTCTTGTTGAGCACGCCGATGAGGCTCGAGTAGGTGCCTTCGCGCTGTATGCCGTGCTTTTCGGCGTCCTCGTCGAGTATGCGCGCGCCCACGATGTCCATGGTCGTGGAAACGCCCGCCAGGCCGAAGCCGAAGATCACCACAGTGATGATCGCAAGCGGCAGCGAGGGCACGAAGTACAGCGGAACGAGGCTCGCCCCGCACACGATCAGCGCGAGCCGCCACGCGGGCATCAGCGTCATCTTCTTGATGATCTGCACCCAGACGGGGATGAGCGCGATGGTCGAAAGCAGCACCACGCCCAGGAGTATGGTGGAGTCCATATCCTTGCCGATCAGGTGATATTTCACATAGAAGGGCACGCCGGCCTGCACGAGCCCGAGCCCCGCGAAGAACGCGGCGTTGGCGATGCCGTAGATCCAGAACTTCGGGTTCGAGGCGATGGTCGCGATGGTTTTGAAAAGCTGCGGCTTGGGCTTATCCTGCAGCGCGAGGTTCTCGTGGGAATTGAGCGTCATGTACCAGATGACCGCGATGGCCAGCGCCCCGTAGATGAAAGACGTGTTGGCGTAGCCGATGGCGCTCGTGACGATGGGCGTGAGCGCGATGCTGATGATCATCGCGATGAACTGGAAGATCTGGCGCATGGCGTTGGTTTTCGCGCGCTCGGCCTCTGTGCGGAACAGTTCCGGGAAGAGCGCGCCGTAGTTGGAGTTGATCAGCGAATCCAAGGTGCCCGTGAGCATGTACATGAGCATGATGTACGGGAACGCGGTGCCGGGGCCGAGCGAGCCCGGCGGGTTGTAGAAGAGGATGAAGCAGATGACGAGCAACGGCGCGCCGATAAGCAGCCAAAGCCTCCTCCTGCCCCATTTCGAGCGCGTCCGGTCGGAGAGGAAGCCGTAGACCGGATTGTCGAGCGCGTCGAGGAAGGTGTAGAGCAGCAGCACGAGCGAGAATTGCTTGGTCGTGATGAGGCTCAGCCTGTCTACGTAGAAGATCGCCGCGTAGGTTTTGAACATGTTGACGGGGATCGACGTGCCGAACATGCCTATGGCGTAGTTGATCGGCCGGGTCCGGCGGACGGGTGCCTGGGTCGTTTCCATAGAAATCTCCCTTCGCTGTTCGATTGTTCCGCAATAATTCCTGCAATGGATAAGCTTTGATCCATTTTAACACGCTGCGTTCGCGGCCGTCATCCCTTGTCCTCTAAAATATGGATAAAATTTTCGCCTTAACACCGTTCTCTCGTTCCTGAGCGGCGCATTATTCCTTCAGATCCACGGGCATGTACACGTCCATGTACGTGACGCCGCCTTCCTCGCGGATCTCCTCGAAGCAGATGCGCCCTTCCCATAACTTGGGCTCGACGCCGTTTTCCTTGCCGTAAGCCATGATCCTCTCGTACGCGCCGGGGATGCGCCCGAAGGGGTCTATGAACGGGTCCGTGATCGTGATCTTCGCGTAGGCGTCCGCGCCCTGCACCGCGATTTGCGCGCCGCCGCACTTCGGCTCGAAGCCCTCCGGCAGCACGTACGCCAAAACGTAGCCGCGAAGGCCGAATTCCTCCTGCTGCTGCTTTGTGACGTAGGGAAAATCCCAGCCGATTTTTTTCGGGACATAGCCCGGCACGCCGAGCAGGCCGCTTTCGCCCGCCCATTTGTCCATGTAGGCGTTCACGTCGTCCTCAGGAGAAGGGCTGATGATCACGTAGCGCGCCATGCGAAAGCCCGCGACGTGCGCGATGGAAATGCCGCTGTAAATGCCGTCCATGCTGTCCTCCGATCTGTTTTTAGAGGATGCTCTGACTGATTTTACCATGCGCTGAGCCTGTCCGCAACCGCCAGACGCCGGATGGGCGAAGCCGCCGCGCATGTGCGCGGCGGCTTCGCCAGGAGGATGAAATATGGATGGAGGCATGCAGCTTAAACGGCGACCTCGCCGAAGAAGACGGATTTACCCTTGGCGCGCTCGCCGCCCGCGTAATCGAACATGGCGCTCACGCTCGCGCGCTCGATCCGGGCGCGCTCTCCGTCGAAGATGAAAAAATCGCGCTCGACGCCGCCGTTTTTCACGCGGGGCCTCGCGGCCCTCGGCGCGCCGCGCCCGCAGCCCTCGACGATGTCGAGTATGTCCTGCACGACCGAGGTGCCCGTGGGGTCCTTGCCCGCGCCCTGGCCGAAGAAGCTCTGCACGCCCGCGTATTTCGCCTGAAGTGTGATCAGGTTGTAGTTGGAGGGGACGCTCGCCTCGAGCGAGTCCGCGCGCACGAGCGCGGGGGCGACGTAGGCGTAGATGCCGTCCTCGTGCCTGCCCGCGCGCATCAGCAGCTTGACGGCCCTGCCCTTGGTTTCGGGAAGCTCCCTCGCGGCGGACGCCGCGGCCTGATTGAAATGCTGTATGCCCTCGGTGAGCACCATTTCCGCCTCGACGATGGCGTCGAAGGCGATGCTCGCGCTGATGGCGCATTTTCTCTGCGCGTCGAAGCCGTTGACGTCCGCAGTGGGATCGGCCTCGGCGTAGCCGAGCTTCTGTGCGCTCTTAAGCGCGCGCCCGTAATCCTCGCCCAGGCGGTCCATGGCGTCGAGTATGAAGTTGGTCGTGCCGTTGACGATGCCCGAAACCTCGCCGATCTCGTCGCAGCGCTTCGCGCGGCGCAGGTTGTGCAGCCAGGGGATGCCGCCGCCCGCGCTGGCCGTGAAGCGAAGCTGCACGCCGTTTTCGGCGGCCGCGCCCGTGAGGGCCGCGTATTTTTCGCAGATAAGCTGCTTGTTGGCGCTGACGACGTGCTTTTTCGCCTCGATGGATTGCATGACATAGCCATAGGCCGGGTTGACGCCGCCCATAGTTTCAACGACCAGTTCAATTGAAGCGTCGTTTGTGATATGATGGATGTCGGATGTCAGAAGCTGCTCGAAGCCGGCGAACGTGCGCAGGTCGAGTATCCTCACGACGTTGACCGCGCCGTTTGTGCGTTGCGCCGCGTCGTAGACGCCCGAGCCGACCGTGCCGAATCCGAGTATCGCAATGTTCATGGGAAACCTCCGTGTGTCTACTATACGAAAACACTTGTGTTTTCATGACGAACAATGTATCATACCGGAAGGCGAAATGCAATACCTTTTTCAGGGAGAATGTTCATGGAAGTGTACAGGAACACACGAAACGACGCAGCGGGGATACCCGCGTCGCGGGCGATACTCGAAGGCATGGCGGACGACGGCGGCCTGTATGTGATGCCAAGCGTTCCCCGGCTCGACATGAGGCGCGTCTGCGCCCTGCCCGCGCGGGAAATCAGCCTGGAGACGCTGCTCGCCCTTCTGCCGGACTTCACGCGCGAGGATATGCGGGGCGTGGTTTCGCGCGCGTACGACGGCCGCTTCGAAACCGGGGACATCACCCCGCTCGTCAAAGTCGGGGATCGCTATGTGCTCGAACTGTTCCGCGGGCCGACCTCGGCCTTTAAGGATGTGGCGCTCTGCGCGCTGCCGCAGCTTCTCGTCGAAGCCAAGCGCATGAACGCCGAGACCGGCCTCACCATGATACTGACCGCTACCAGCGGGGACACGGGCAAGGCCGCGCTCGCGGGCTTTCGCGATATTCCCGGCACGAAGATCGCGGTGTTCTATCCCGAAGGCGGCGTGAGCGCCGTGCAGCGCGCGCAGATGGTCACGCAGGAGGGGGAGAACGTCGCCGTGTGCGCCGTGCGCGGCAATTTCGACGACGCGCAGACCGCCGTCAAGCGCGCCTTCCAACGCGCGCTCGAGCAAAAGGGCGCGCTGCCCGAGGGCGTGAAGCTCTCGAGCGCGAACTCCATCAACGTGGGGCGGCTTGCGCCGCAGGTCATGTATTACATCAAGGCGTACGGCGACCTCGTGCGCCGGGGCGACATTTCCTTCGGGGACGAGGTCGATTTCGCCGTGCCCACGGGCAACTTCGGGGACATACTCGCGGGGTATCTGGCCATGCGCATGGGCTTGCCGGTAGGAAGGCTCGTGTGCGCCTCGAACCGCAACGACGTGCTCACGGACTTCATCCAAACCGGCGTTTACGACAGGCGGCGGGAGTTCCACAAGACCGCCTCGCCGAGCATGGACATACTCGTGTCGAGCAACCTCGAGCGGCTCCTCTACTACGAGTGCGGCTGCAGCCCCGCGTATGTGCGCCGGCTCATGCGCCGCCTCGCGTACGACGGGCGTTACGAGATCGGCACGGACATGCTCTTTCGCATCCGCGATACGTTTTCGGCCTGCGCCTTCGACGACGGGGCGACGTTCTCGACCATACGCGATGTGTTCGAAAAGCACGGCTATGTGCTCGACACGCACACCGCCGTCGCGTGGGCCGCGTCCGAGGCGAAGCGGGAGGGAAGGCCCATGGTCGTGCTTTCGACGGCGAGCCCCTATAAGTTCGCCGGGGATGTGCTGCGCGCCATAACGGGCGAGTCCGTCGCGGACGGCTTCGCGGCGATGGAGAAGCTTCGCGCCCTGAGCGGAACGCCCGTCCCCAAGGGGCTCGGGGATCTTCGCGACGCGAAGGAGCTGCATAAAGACGTGATCGAGGCCGACGAGGTATTCGCCTACGTCGCCGAACGGGCGCGCGCCTGAATCTCCGTTCGGGCATATGATTCGGGCTTCCGCGGTTCAAGCGGAAGCCCTGCCTGCAAGTACAAACTCAATTTCGTATGGTGATTCGCCACTCACCATTGGTCATCCGTTAACTTCCGCCCAACATACATCATATGCGACGAATACGCGGCATATGCCCGCTTGTCGCACAGCTTGAGCGAGAGGTCGAGGTAGAAGCGCCTGACCTCCTCCGGCGCGCGCTCGATGTCCGTGAGGCGCGTCGCGGTGACGCCTTCCTGCCCGAACAGGCACAGCTTCTCGAAGCCGAGGCGCGCGAAGAACGGCTCGATCTCCCCGCAGTCCACGAAATTCGCGAGCGTGAACGCCTTGCCGTGCCAGGTTTTCTCCTCGGCCATGCGCTCGAAGAAGTCCATCGCGGATTCGTGGACGATCTGCTCGGGGCAATCGCTCAGATAGTAGTTCAGCCCGCCGTAGAGCGTGATGAACGAGGCGAACAGCACCCCGTCGGGCGCGAGGCGCGATTTTGCCTCCCGTATGACCCGCTCGCGCTCGCCCTCCTCGAAAAGATGGTAGAGCGGCCCCATCACGAGCACGCAGTCATACCCGTTTTCGAGCTCCAGGCGGGAGAGGTCGCGCGCGTCGCACTGGTATGCCCTGAGCGCAAGCCCGAGCTCTGCGGCCTTGTTCTTCGCAAAGGCGACGTTGCCGTCCGAGAGGTCCACGAGCGTTACGTCGTGTCCGCGCGCGGCGAAATAAAGGCTGTACCGCCCCGGGCCGCCGCCGATGTCGAGTATGCGCGCGCCGGGCTTGACGAAGCGCGCCATCATGCGCGAGGTAATCTCGAACTCGAAGCGGAAGCCCTCGAGACGCTTCCACTCGGCCTCGGGCGCGTTGTCGTAGTAGCTTTTGACCGTTTCGGATTCGTGCATGGGCCCGCCCCCTTTGGGTGAATTTCACAGACTATATCAAAACCGCCTGCGCGGGTCAAGCGCGGCGGCAGAATATATGATATTTCCTTTTTACGGATTCTTTGCCGCGAGCCGCGCGTGCGCGCGCGTCATAAGCCCGCCCCAGTTCTGCGCCCAGCCCTCGGGATAACGAGAGGTGTAGGCGACGCCCGCGGCCTCGTATTCGGCGCAGTACGCGCGGTAACGAAGCGCCCAGAGGCTCGACGGTATGCCCACGGCGAACAGGTAAAGCGGGCCCAAAAGCAGCGACTGGAAGGTGTGCCCGTATTCGTGCGCGGCGAGGCCGGGATCGGGCGCGGCGCCCTCCGGCGCGGTCACGAAGATGAACATGCCCAGCGATACGCTGCCGAACCGGTTCGCTTTGACCTTGCTCAGGTCGTAGACGGTCATGAGCGCGAAGCCGTGCCACTCATGCCGCTGCTTGCCCAGCGCGAGCAGAAGCAGAAAACCGAGGAGGCTTTGGAGAAAGCCCCAGGTGCATTGGAGGAGAAGGTAGAGGAGGCGGAGTAACAACATGGAACCGTCCCGAATAGAATGATAGGTTATTATAGCATGTGGTTTGCCAAGCGTATAGGCGAAAGAATCCTATGATTGACGTTATAACACGAACTTCTTTCGTACAAGCTTTTTATCATTTAATCAGTGATATTTCGTCTGTTGGAGGAAGTTTGTATGGATACGAGGGAAGCGATCGCCGAAAGAATCAGAGAATTGTGCGCTATGCGTAAGATAACGCCCAACGGCCTGAGCTATATCGCGGGCGTGCCGCAATCCACCATAAAGAGCATTTTGAACGGCGAAACCCAAAACCCCGGCGCGGTGACGATCAAAAAGTTGTGCGACGGGTTCGGCGTCAGCATAAGGGAGTTTTTTCCGACGCGCGCTTTGAGGAACTGGAGCAGGAAATCAAGTAGCGATCGTCGCTTAATTGATATGCGCCGCTCTGTTTTTACCTTGTTGTTGCCCGGAGCATCCCGCTCCGCTTCCTGCCGCCCGTCATAATTTCGCCCGTTCCGGGCACGCTATGCCCGGAGGTGAACAGTATGGCACGAAGGAGAAAGCGGCTTATGGTGGACGGGAGCATCGACGATCCGATACCCGAGGATGTCTATCCGGTCATCGACACCGACCTCGCGCGGGACAACATCGAGAACGACCTGACCGACGCCGACCTGCAGGATCTGCATCCGCGCCGCCTGAGCGGCACGTGAGGACGCAAGCCGGCGTTTCATGAAGTCAGCTTCAAACTCACCCGACGAACACGGTTATGGGCCTTGAGCGGAGCTTGCCGTCCCGCGTGCTTACCTGCGCGTTCCCGAATCCGGGAGCTATGGCTGCTACGGTGCCGTCCTCGTTTACGCGAAACGCGTTTTGGGATTTATTTCGCTGAAAAAAGCATCGCCCCGCGCAATGCTCTTTTCACGCATGTCGATTAAAATCGTATTAAATAAGGTATTTTGGCTTCCTCACTCGAATTTCAGGTAATCGATATAAACATAACCTCTCCGGCTGCCCGCCCATGTGATCTCGGCCCATTTTCCATGGATGGCCCATACCGCCACGGTCTGGCCTTTTTTGAGCTTTCCCAGCTTGCCGTAGTTCGTGCCGGGGCCCTCGCGGACGTTTGCGTTGCCTGTGGCCACGGCCGCGCCCACGGAACCGGGATCGGTGGAGGGCACATCGAGGTCAAAGTTCAGTATATCGGATACGGGTGGAGACTCGGCTGCCATAGCCGGGCACGCGGCCGCCAGCACCACGCAGAATACCGCAAGGCCGGATATCAGTTTTACCATGGATTTCACCCTCCTTTTCATCCCGCTATGCTCTCGATGAGCTTTACGCCTTCCTCATAAGAGATCCCGCCGGAAGATACCCACAGGTAGTTTCCATCTGTCGTACGCACCGCCCATTGGATTTCAATAAGCTCTCCGCTGCCGTTTTCATAGACCAGGCAGCAGCGCATACATCCGGCCCTCAGCCCCGCGGTGAACTCGGGCCGCAGTTCGTCCCCGGCCGCCAGTTCGCCGCGCACCCATTTTGTTTCCCCAACGCCGGTATGCCAGCTCGTGTCGGAATCCGCTTCGGCCCGGGGCAGGCCGTCGGGCGCCCACCGGGGCAGAAGCGCCTCGATGCCGCCTCCCGAGAGGGGGGACGCCAAAGCCGCATCCTCCAGGAATTCATACCGGTTGAGCTCGTCGGTCTGCGGCACGGTGATCTGCGCGGGTATGATATGGCCGCGCTGGGAAACGATCCCGGCAAACAACCCGGCCGCGAATACGCCGATCAGGACGGCGGCCCTGAGAGCGTATCCGCCCATCTTTTTTTCGCCCGCCCGCTTCTGTGCGATCGCCGTCCAGACCGCGTCTTTTTCGGCGTCGATCTTCGTTTGGGAAGCGACCCGGAACAGGAGTGCATCCATTTTATTCACCAAAGAGTCCTCCTTCCGTCAGGGCTTTATGCAGCATGGATTTTCCCCGCCTGAGTATGGAGCGCAGCGTGCTTTCGTTGACGCCGAGCGTTATCGCGATTTCTCTTTGCGGCAGCTCCGCGAAATAATAAAGGAATATGGGCGCGCGGTATTTTTCCGGCAGCAGATCGATCGCGCGGAACACCGATTCGCTCTGCTCCTTGCGCAGCGCCATGTTTTCCGGCAGCAGACTTTCCTCGTCCGCCGTTTCCTGAAAAGGGGCGTCCGCCAGGTACTCCGGCTTGAGCTTTCTCAAGGAATCGATACATTCGTTGCGCGTAGCCTTGTAGAGCCAGGCTTTCGCCTGGTTGTCGCTCAGCCCGGACAGCAGCGCCCGGTGCCGGAGCGCCTTCATGAATACCGACTGGGCGGCATCCTCGGCGCCTTCGCTGCTGTGCATGATGCCGTAAGCCGCCCAATATACGGCCTTGAAATGATCGTCGTACAGCCTTTCTATCGTATCCATAGAAGCCCCGTTTCTATTTCTCATCCGTTAAGACGGATTGAAATTAAAAATGTTGCGCGGTTACAGAAAAATAGTATCATAAAACTGGGGATGAAATGCCCGCATTCCGCGAAATCGCGGAAGAAACGGAAAGCGCCGCTTCGGCGGGGAACGTTTTTGCGCCCCCGCGGTTGAAAACGCGCGGCGGGGCCGTTATAATCCAACTAGGAGCCGTAATGCGGAACGCGTTGACATAATACGAAAGGGGAATCGGACATGCTGCCGGAAAAGTTGAAAACGGGGGATGTGATCGGCATCGTTTCGCCGAGCCATGTCGCACAGCAGGACATATACCGCAGGATCATCGCGAACATCGAGCGCAAGGGTTTCCGGGTTAAGACGGGCAAAAATCTCTATAAGGACACGTACGGCTATCTGGCTTCCGAGGCGGAGCGCGCGGAAGATTTCAACGGCATGGTACTGGATCAAACGGTGAAAATGGTCTTTTTCGGCGGCGGCTACGGCGCCCTCGAGATTCTCCCTTACATCGATTACGGCGCGATCCTGCGGAACCCGAAGATCTTCCTGAGCTACAGCGACGGCACGTCTATCCTCAACGCGATCTACGCCAAAACCGGCCTGACGACGTATTACGGCCAGACCCCGGGCGAGTTCGAGGACCTCAGGCAATACGATTACGAGCAGTTCACATCGAACCTCGTGCGGGGGGATGTGCGGGAGTTTGTTCCCAACAGCGATTGGCATTCCCTGCGCGACGGCGTATGCGAGGGCACGCTCGTCGGGGGCTATTCGTGGAACATCGCGCTGCTGCTCAACAACAGGCATTTCGAGTTCGACCCCCACGGAAAATATATCCTGTTCCTGGAGGACTACGAGAAATTCAGCAACGTCGCCGTCGTGAGCATGCTGCTCTCCTGCATCGAGCAGAATCCGATGATCGGGCGCGTCTCGGGACTTCTGTTCGGGCATTATTCGGAGGCGCTTCATCCCGAACTGATGGCGCGTCTCGGGCGTTTCGGGGAGAAGCACGGCGTGCCCGTCGCGTATTGCGACGATTTCGGGCACGGGAAAAACCATGCGATACTGCCCATCGGCAGCCATGCGATCCTGGATACGCATATGAAAACGCTGCGCTTTGATTGAACGCGGACGGGGCGCGGCGGCCGTAGGAGCGGTTTTCATACGCGATGCTATGGGAGCCATTCATGGATATATGTCATGATGTGGACTGTTTGAATTAATTATCGTGAATCTGCAAATAGTATTATAAAAGCGAAAGCAATAGGAGGCAGCCGTATGAAGCCCAATCCCGACAACCGCAAGAATAACGTAGAAAGAATCCAGAAAAACATCGATATGACAATTCACAACATGGAATTAGCTGACGAAATGATTACGAAAACTGATAATTCTAAGACAAAAGAAGAGCTTCAAGCTAAAAATGAAAGGCGCGAGCAAGCATTAGAGGGGTTCCGAAAGGAAATAAAGGATGAGGCGGATGCCAGAGACAATGATTACCGCCATTAAACTATGAGAAAACCGCCTGTTCTATAGGCGGTTTTGCTTTTCCATGCGAAGAAATCCCGGCTTTTTGCCGGGATTTCTTATTGGAGGCACCACCCGGAATCGAACCGGGGATGAAGGTTTTGCAGACCTCTGCCTTACCGCTTGGCTATGGTGCCGCGTCATATATCAACCCTTGCGGGCCGTTTGCTGTGGAGCGGGAGACGGGGCTCGAACCCGCCACCTCTGCCTTGGCAAGGCAGCGCTCTACCGAATGAGCTACTCCCG
>MWBW01000047.1 GCA_002069725.1 Firmicutes bacterium ADurb.Bin248
CCGCCGAGACCGCGGCCCCGCAGACGGCCGCCCCGGTTGCCGCGCCCGTGGATTTTCTCGAGACGATGACCCTCGAGATGGACCTCAACGGCGACGGCCTGATTGAGCGCGTCGGCTTCGAGGAGCAGTATGACGGCGAGGACTACGTCAACTACACCACGCTGCGCGTTACATCCGACGACGGAAGCGACGCGAGCGCGGACCTGGAGATTATGGGCGGCATAAGCGCGGCGTACGCGTATGACATCGACGGCGACGGCCTCGTAGAGCTGTTCGTCAGCGGGGACATCTGCTCGAACGATTACGATACGTGGCTGTTCCGCTACGACGCGGGCGCGCTCACCGCGGGCGATCCCGCTTATATACCGGATTACGAATACGATTATGTTTTCCCCACCGTATTCGGCTCGGTGGATCGGATCGAGGGCGGCGCCGTCACCATATGCAACACCGTGGATATCCTCGGCTCCTGGTGGTGCACCGCGCAATACCGTATGAAGGCGGGCGGCTTCGGCCTCGAGCGCACGCCCGGCAGCGTCTGGATCTACGACAGCTCGGACTATACCGCGGAGGACTGGGATTGGTCCGCCATCACCGCGGCCGAGTTCCCGGTGACGCTCGACGGCGCGAACGCGCCCACGACGCTGCCCGTGGGAACGCGCCTCGTGCCGCTCGACACGGACGGCGAAACCTATATGCACTTCATCACCGAGGACGGCACGACGGGCACGATCCTGCTCGCGCGCAACAGCGACCCGGACACCTGGGGCTTTACGATCGACGGCGTGCCGGAGGATGAGCTGTTCAGCAATCTGCCGTACGCGGGATGAGGACAATGGCCAATTGACAATCGGATGGATTCCAGCGGCCTTCGCTTTCTCGAGCGAGGGCCGTTTTTCATTCGCCGCGGGAGCGGATATCATGCTCTTGTGGTATTTTCGCGGCGCGGGGCGTGATAAAATAAACCAAGTCCGAACACTTCCTCAAACCGACCGACCTGCGGGGAAAGGAGCCGCGCCATGAAAAAGGGGATCGCCGCCAAAAAAGCGTTGGCTGTGGCCGGGACGGCGCTCGTGCTGCTGCCGATCCTGTTCGCCGTCGCGACTTCCATCTACGCCGCCGCGGCAGACGGAGAATTCCTGTTCGACTATCTGATGCCGCTCGAGCTGTTCCCGTTCGTGCTCTTCGGGGGGCTGCTGCTGCTTTGGGCGGCGCTGTGGGCGCGCGCGCTGTGGCCGCGCGTCGCGGCGGGCCTGGCGCTCGCGGCGCTGTGTTTCTTCGGCTGCCAATGGATCGCCAAAGCCGGCCTGCCCGCTTCGGGCGGGTCCGCGGCCGGCGGCTTCGCCTGGTACGCGGTGCTCTTCGCGGTCGCGCTCTACGCCGCGGCGGAAATCTTTTTGGGCGCCGCGGGGATTCTTCTGGCAAAGAAGCTGTTCGCGGGCAAGGGGAAAAAGAGCAACGCGGGCGGATGATATCCGCCTGTGCAATCATCCTGACGGTTTATTCTCATACGCGGGCGGATGATATCCGCCTGTGCAATTATCCTGACGGTTTATTCTCATACGCGGGCGGATGATATCCGCCTGTGCAATCATCCTGACGGTTTATTCTCATACGCGGGCGGATGATATCCGCCCCTACAACGAACGAAAACGCCCTTTGCCGTGAAAGCGAAGGGCGTTGGAATCAATCCGATTGTCAATTACTCCCGTCTCACTCGACCGTCACGCTCTTGGCGAGGTTCCTGGGCTTATCGATGTCGCAGCCCTTGAGGAGGGCCACGTAATAGGCGAGCAGTTGCAGCGGCACGACCGACAGGCTCGGCGCGCACAGCTCGCAGCACGCGGGAAGCTCTATGATGTGGTCGGGGTTCGCGTTGGGATGGTTCGGGTCGAGGGGGATGGGCTTCGTCGTGAGCGCGATGACCGTCGCCCCGCGCGCCTTGACCTCGCGGATGTTGCTGAGCATTTTCTCATGGAGCTTCGTCCCCGTGCACAGCGCGACCACGAGCGTGCCCGGCTCGATCAGGGAGATCGTGCCGTGCTTGAGCTCTCCCGCGGCGTAGGCCTCGGAGTGGATGTAGGAAATCTCCTTCAATTTGAGCGAGCCCTCGAGCGCGAGCGCGTAGTCGATGTTGCGCCCCATGAAGAAGATATCCCTGCGGTTGAAGTAGAGCGAGGCGAGGTACTGGAGATGGGAAGTATCCTTCAACAGCTCCGCGAGCTTGTCGCCCGTGGCGAGCAGGGAGCGCACCTCCTCCCTGGCCTCGAGGTCGGTGAGCCTGCCGCGCACGCGCCCGAGATAGAGCGTAAAAAGCTGCATCAGGGCAAGCTGCGTGCTGTACGCCTTGGTCGTGGCGACGGCGATCTCCGGCCCGGCCCAGGTATAGAGCACGTCTGTGCTCTCGACGGCGATGGACGAGCCCACGACGTTGACGATGGAGAGTACCCGCGCGCCGCGCTCCTTGGCCTCCCTTAGGGCGAAGAGCGTGTCGAGCGTCTCCCCGCTCTGGCTGATGATGATCACGAGCGTTTCGGGGCCGATCATCGGGTTGTCGTAGCGGAATTCCGAGGCGAGCGCCACCGTGACCGGCACGCGCGCCATGCGCTCTATGGCGTAGCGCGCGACCATGCCCACGTGGTAGGAGGAGCCGCACGCCACGATGCAGATGCGATCGAGGCTGCGCAGCACGTCGTCGGTGAGCCTTCGAAGGCCGAGCTCGATGGTAAAGTCGCCCCGCACGCGCGGCGCGATCGTCCGGCGCACGGCGTCGGGCTGCTCCATGATCTCCTTCAACATGAAGTGCTCGTAGCCGCCCTTTTCGGCGCTCTCGGCGTCCCATGTGATTTCCAACACCTCGGGCTCGAGTTTCACGCCGAAGTGGTCGTATACCGTCACGCCCTCGCGCGTGACGACGGCCATCTCCCGCTCGCCCAAACGGATCACGCGGCGCGTGTGCGCGAGCAGCGCCGGAACGTCGGAGGCGATGAAGTTCTCGCCCTCGCCGAGTCCCACGATCAGGGGGCTGTCCTTGCGAAGCGCGATGAACAGGTCGGGCCGGTCTGCAAAGACGATGCCCAGCGCGAACGAGCCGCGCAGTTGATCCGCGGCCCGGCGCACGGCCGCGACCGGGTCGTTTTCGTAATAATGGTCGATGAGCTGCACGACGACCTCGGTGTCCGTATCTGAAACGAAACCGTAGCCCTGCTCGCAAAGATACTGCCTCAGCTCCGCGTAGTTCTCGACGATGCCGTTGTGCACGAGCGCCACGCGGCCCGAGCGCGACAGATGCGGATGCGAGTTGACGTCGTTGGGCTCGCCGTGGGTCGCCCAGCGCGTGTGGCCGATGCCGAGTATGCCGGGGATGGATTTGCCGCAATCCGTCATTTTCTTCAGCGCGCTGAGCCTGCCCCGCGCTTTTTTGACGATGATCCCGCCGTTCCCCGCGTCCACCACGGCGAGGCCCGCCGAGTCGTACCCGCGGTACTCGAGTTTTTCAAGCCCCTGCAAAAGCAAGGGGGCGGCCTGCTTGCCGCCGATGTATCCGACGATTCCGCACATATGAAGCTCCTTTGGGGAAAATTACCGATCTAGAGAATATTATAGCGTATCCCGGCGGCATATGTCACTGCCGGGACGAATTGTTATAGAATGTTTACCGGTTTGCGGTACGCGGCGCGGCATAATCCTTCCGCTGCGAGCGCGAGCCTTGTCAGGTAAAAGGCGTTTCTTTCGGGACAAACATAGAATTAAACCTAATATAATAAAATGGCGGGACTATATCGCTACAAAAATCAATTGGATTTTCCTTTAGTATTGGAATTAAATATTCTTCAATTATTGCTTTATCCATTTTATAAGAGCTAATAATATAAATATTTCCGTCATGGCGCAATACTCTCCGGCATTCCTTCAAAATGTTCTCGAGGTTATACCTAATATGTTCGAGAGCGTTGTATACGATAATAGTATCAAAAGTGTTCGACTTGAATAGCATATTCGCGGCATCCATTATGTCAAATTGCATATTTGGAACCGTTTCCCATGCCGGAGAAAGTCTTTTGCCTTCTAAATCGATACAATTAACCTGCTTAGCAAATTTTGATGCAGAAATTGAGAATTCGGCACAGCCGCACGCTACTTCTAATATGGTTTTTTGATCTATTGCATTCTTTATATGTGTGACTGCTTGTTCAACCCTTTTCATAGAATAACCCTCATATGCCCTCGAACTCCGAGCGCACATCCTTGAGCAAAGCGTCGATCTCTTCCTCACGGGAGAGGTTCGCTTTTTCGGCCTCGCCCGCCATGTTCTTTTGCAGCATCTGCATGGCGTAGATGGCTGAGTTCATCAGGTAGACGCGGTTTCCGTCGCACACCAGGGTCACCCTGTCCCCGGTTGTGACGCCGAGCAGGGCGCGGATATCCTTGGGCAGCGTGATCTGCCCTTTTGCCATAACCTTCGCATTGTCCACGATTATGTTCTCCATGCCAAGCCTCCTTATCCCGAAGCAAAATAGGGAAAGTAGGGAAATCCCTACTTTTATTATACGCAATTTGCCGCAAATGGCAAGCGGCGCAATCATAAGATTTCCGGGATGCATCCGAAAACCGCGGCCCGCCGCGTGTGCGGCGGGCCGCTCCCATTCGCCTTACGCCTTCCCCAGGCGCTTTTTCATCGTCGTTTCGACGGCGTTGATGATGTTCTCGTATCCCGTGCAGCGGCACAGATGCCCCGCGAGCAGCTTTCGCAGCTCGTCGCGCGTATATTCCTTCCCGCTCTCGAGCAGCTCCCACGCGGTCATGATGAAGCCCGGCGTGCAGAAGCCGCACTGGACGGCCGCCTCGTCGATGAACGCCTGCTGGATGTCCGAAAGTTCCCCGTCCGGCCCTATGAGGCCCTCGAGCGTCATGATGCTTTTTCCGTCCGCCCAAACGGCGAGGTAGATGCAGGAGTTGAAGCACTCCCCGTCGATGATGACGTTGCACGCCCCGCACTCGCCGACCTCGCAGCCTTTTTTGACCGAAGTCAGGCGGTAGTCGTTCCTGAGCATATCCGTGAGGGACGCGCGCACGTCGACCGTGGTTTCCGTCGCCTTCCCGTTGATGGTGCATTTGACAAGCTGCATCTGCGGCATCAGATTTCACCTCCCGCTCTGTTGATGGCTTCCTTGAGTGCGCGCCGCGCGAGTTCCTCAACGAGGTGCAGCCGGAATTCCTTGGTCGCGCGCCAGCTCGTCCTCGGGTTGACGTCCGCGAGCGCGGCTTGGGCCGCCGCCTCGACGGTTTCCTCCGACACGGGCTTTCCCCGGGCCGCTTCCTCGGCGGACTTCGCGCGCATAGGCACGGGGCCCGCCACGCCGTAGGCGACGCGCGCGTCGGCGACGGTCTTTTTATCCCCGGAGAGCTTCACGTTCACCGAGCAGCCGAGCGTCGCGATGTCCATGGCGTTTCGCATGGCGTATTTGATGTAGAACCCCGCGTAGCCCTCGTAGCTCTCCTTTTTGATGAGTATGGCCGTCAACAGTTCCGCGGGGCGCAGCGCGACCTTGCCCGCGCCGACGTACCACTCGCTTATGGGAAGCTGCCTTACCCCTTCCGGCCCCGTGACCTCGACGACGGCGTCGTAGGCGACGAGCGTCGAGGCGGAGTCCGCGCTCGTGACGCCGTTGCAGATATTGCCGCCTATGGTGCCGATGTTTCGGACCTGCGGGCCGCCGACCTTGTCGACCGCCTCGGCGAGCACCCTGACGCACCGGTTGACGATGGGATCGCGCGCGACGTGGGAAAAGCTCGTCAGCGGCAGTATGCGCATGGTTCCGTCCTGCTCCAGGCTCACGCCGCGCAGCTCGTCGAGCTTAAAGATGCTCACGAACTCGAGCCCCGCGAGCTTGCCCTCGCGCAACTGCACGAGCACGTCGCTGCCGCCCGCGAGTATCCTCGCGCCGGGATGTTCCTGAAGAAGCGATATGGCGTCGGGAACGGATTTCGCCTCATACAAGGCTTTCATATCGTACATGGCGATTCCTCCTTATACGAGGCCTTCTTCGCGAAAGCGCGCGAAGAGCCTGTGCGGATTCATGGGCGCGGCGTCCAGGGCGACGCCGGTCGCGTGCAGTATGGCGTTGCGAAGCGCCGCCGCGGGACTGGTCGCGGGCGGCTCGCCGAGCGCCTTGGTGCCGTACGCGCTCGTGGGCTCGTAGTTCTCGACGAACTGCGCCTCGAGGTGCGGGTGGTCCATGGTGGTCGAGAGCTTGTAATCGAGCAGGTTGTCGTTGAGCGGCCTGCCCGTCTTGGGATCGTAGAGCAGCTGCTCCGACATGCCGTAGCCGATGGACATGCTCATTCCGCCGTGCACCTGCGCCTCGGCGAGCGCGGGGTTGATGAGCATGCCGCAGTCGTGCACGTTGACGATGTTGAGTATTTTGACCTTGCACAGCGGTATGTCCACCTCGACCTCCGCGAAGGTGCAGCCGAAGGAATACGCGTTGGACTTGGCCTGGTAAGTGCTCTCGGCCGTGATGTGCTCGCTGCGATCGGTGTTGTAGAACGCCTCGAGCGCGAGATCCTTGAGCGAGAGCAGCGCCCGGCCGCTGTTGACGTTGACGATGTGCCCGTCGACGAGGTCGAGCGAGCTTACGGGCATGCGCGTGACATTTTGCGCGTAAGCGAGCAGGCGGCTTTTGAGCAGGAGGGCGGTCTGCTTAATGGAAAAGCCGCCCATATACGTCTGCCGCGAGGCGTACGCGCCCGTGCCGAACGGGGTGATATCGGTATCCTGGCTGCTTATCACATGCACGTTCTCGAAGGGGATCGAGAGCGTCTCGCTCGCCATCTGCGCGAACACCGTGTCCGCGCCCTGGCCGATCTCGGTCTCCGCAAGCTGGAGCTGTATGGAGCCGTCCTGGTTGAGCACCATGCGGCAGGAGGAGCTTTCGAGCGATATCGGCCACACGGCGGTGTTGTACCAGAAGATCGCCATGCCCACGCCCCGGCGCACGGGGCCGGTCTGGTTTGCGTACTCCTTGCGCTTTTTTTCGTAATCGAGGTAAGCCATGCCCTTTTCCATGCACTGATTGAAGCTGTCGAAATAGTTCTCGTTCTTCGAGAAGGGATCGACGTAGCCGACCTCCATCATGTTGAGCCGCCGCAGCGCCACCGGCTCCATGCCGAGTGCTTTCGCGATGTCGTCCACATGGCTTTCGAGCGCGAAGGTGATCTGCGGGATTCCGTAGGCGCGCATGGCGCCCGAGGCGGCGGTGTTGGTGTAGATGGTGTACGCGTCGCCCTTGCACGCGCCGCGGTAGCAGTAGAGCTGGCGGTACGCGCCCGCGCCCTTGGCGACGATGCCGTGGCCGTGGCTCGCGTACGCGCCCTGGTTGGAAAACGCCTCGAGCCTGCCCGCGACGAAGGTGCCGTCCGGCCGCACGTGCGTGGTGATGTGGTAGCGTATGGCGTGGCGCACGCGCGTGCAGGCGAAGGTTTCCTCGCGCGTCATGTCGTATTTGACGAGCCTGCCGCCGACCTTTGTGGAAAGATAGGCGCACAGCGGCTCGTAGAGCGCGTCCTGCTTGTTGCCGAAGCCGCCGCCGATGTAGGGCTTGACGATCCTGACCTTGCCCCACTCGATGCCAAGCGCCTGGCCGACCACGCGGCGCACGATGTGCGGGATCTGCGTGCTCGAGACGACGTTGACCTTGCCCGCCTCCTCCCAGGCGTAGCAGATGTGGTTCTCGATGTGGCAGTGCTGGACGGTGGGCGTGTCGTACCATTTTTCAAAGCGCAGAAGCCCCGGCTCTTTGATGGCTTCCTCGTAGTTGCCGTCCTCGTAGGAAGTGTGGGCCAGTATGTTGTTCCCGAACTTCTCGTGGAGCTGCGGCGCGCCGTCCTTCATGGCCTCGAGCGGATCGAGCACGAACGGGTATTCCTCGTATTCGGCTTTGATCGCGCGCACGGCCCGCGTCGCCGCGATCTCGTTCTGCGCGATGACCGCGGCCACGTCGTCCCCGTAATAGCGCACGTGGCGGTTCAGAAGAAGCCTGTCCGCGATGTCCTGATGGCCCAGGTCCAGGCTCCACGGATGCCCCGCCGTGGGGATGGGCCTATCCGGCACGTCGAAGCAGGTCACGATTTTAACGACGCCCGGTATCTTCTCCGCTTCGCTCGTATCGATGCTCTTGACAAGCCCGTGCGCCACGCTCGAGCGGAAAATCTTGACGATCAGCGCGGATTTGTCCGCGAGGTCGTCCGTGTACTTCGCGCGCCCCGTGACCTTGTCAAAGGCGTCGACGCGCTTTTCGCTGACTCCAACAGCCATTCGGTTCCTCCTTTTGTGCGGCCGTCCGGCGACGGCGCGCGCAGCGCGCGGGTTCCCCGCCGCGTGCGTCTTCTTATGGTTTGCGTTTTTTCAACGTTTCTTTCATTCGTAAGGCACGAAGCGCATTTTCGTCACGTCGAAAAGCCCCCTGTCCGTGAGCCGCGCCTCGGGTATGACCGGCAGCGCGAGGAATGAGAGCGCGATGAGCGGGTCGCTGTCCTGTTTCGCGCCGAGGAAATGCGCGGCCTCGAGCAGCGCGCGCTGGATCTCGAGCACTGAATCGACCGGCGCGTCCGTCATAAGGCCCGCGATGGGCAGCGGCAGCCGCGAGAGCACCACGCCGCGGCTTACGACGCAGTATCCCCCGCCGCACTCATGCAGCGATTCGATGGCCGTGAGCATATCCCGGTCGTTGTCGCCCGCGACGACGAGGTTGTGGCTGTCGTGCGCGACCGTCGAGGCGACGGCGCCGTTGCGGATGCCGAGCCCCTCGAGTATGCCCACCGCCATGCCGCCCGTGGCGTGGTGCCGCTCGACGACGGCGAGTTTCACAAGTCCGTCGCCCGGCGTGAAGCGGCCCTCGGCGTCCCGGGGGACCTTGCGGCGCGCGAGCCTGGTCATGAGCTGATGCTCGATCATTTGGATGACGGGCGCTTCCTCCCGGCAGCGAAGCTCCAGCATGGCGGTCGTGACGGGGCGTATGTGCACGCTCTCGAACACCTGCGGCGGCAGGATCGGCGTGGGCAGCGGCGCCGCCGGATCATACGGCGCGCCGAAGCGCGTGAATACCTGCTTGACCCTGAACTCCTCGAGGTCCTCGAAAAGCGCCATGTCGGCCTTATAGCCCGGGGCGATGGCGCCGAGCTGGCGGATGTTATAGGCGCGCGCGGCGTTCCACGAGGCCATCTTGACGGCCTCGACCGGCGGCATGCCGCATTGGACCGCGAGGCGCGCGTTGCAGTTGATGTGGCCCTCGCGGCGGATGTCCTCGATGTGCTTGTCGTCGGTGCAGAACATGAGGTTTTCGGTGGGCAGCTTTTCTTTGACGACGCGGCGCAGTATCTCCTGCATGTCGTTGGCCGCGGAGCCGATGCGGATCATCACGCGCATGCCCGCGCGCAGCTTCTCCATAATCTCGTCGAAGTTCGAGCATTCGTGGTCCGTCGCGGGGCCAGCCGCGCGGTAGGCGTTGAGCGCGTTGCCCGAAAGCAGCGGCGCGTGGCCGTCTATGGGCTTGCCGTCGAACAGGCGGAGTTTGTCGAGCATCTCCTGCTCCGCGCCCACGACGCTGACGTAATCCATGACCTCGCCCAGGCCCAGCACGCGGCTCTTGTGGAGGAACTGCTCCATATCCTCGGCCACGAGCTTCGCCCCGCTTCGCTCGAACGGGGTCGCGGGCACGCAGGAGGGCATCATGAACAACACGCGAAGCGGCAAATCGTCCGTGAGCTTGTACATCGCGCGGAATCCCGGCACGCCGCAGACGTTGGCGATCTCGTGCGGGTCGGCGATGATGGTGGTCGTGCCGAAGGGCATGATGACCTTCATGAAGCTCGAGGGAATCACCATGGAGCTTTCGATGTGCACGTGCGCGTCTATGAAGCCGGGCGTCAGGTACGCGCCCCCGGCGTCGTACTCGTTTTCGCAGGAGTATTTGCCCACGCCGACGATCACGTCGTGGTAGAGCGCGACGTCCGCGCGCAGGATCTCGTTGGTGAATACGTTGACCACGTTCGCGTTCTTGATGACGAAGGTCGCCTTGCCCTCGAGCGCCGCGCGGATGAGCTCCTGCTGCCTCATGGATGCCGCCTTTCCTAAATAATTTTTTGGGTCAGTTAAATTTATTTGATGTAGTATATCACATCAAACCCGGTTTCGGAAGCGAAATCATCGTAATTTTTCGGCGCGGGCTTTCAGCGGATGAAGCGTACTTTCGCCTCCTCGTAAAAGCCGCGCGCAGCGGGCGCCTCGTCGGGCAGGCCGAGGGTGATCAGGCAGAACGGCAGACTCCTGATGTCGAGCGCCTCGCGCACGGCGTCGATCAGCTTTTCCTTGGGATAAACGCCGCACCAGCAGGTGCCGTAGCCGAGCTCCGCCGCCTGAAGCAATATGTTCTGCGCGGCCGCGCCGCAATCCTGCGGGAAGAAGCCGTCCGCCACGCGCCCCTGCGTTTCGGGCAGCGCGCAGATGACGACGACGGCGGGGCTGTGCGCCGCGTGCTTGGCGAAGGGATGGACCTGCGCGAGCTTTTTGCGCGCGTCTTCGTTCGTGACGACGACGAACTCCCACGGCCGCGTGTTGCACGCGCTCGGCGCCGCCATGGCGGCCTCGAGTATCAGCCGGATGTGCCCGTCGGGAACAGTGTCGTTTTTATACTTTCGCACGCTTCTGCGGGAGCGGATGGCATCTGAAACGTTCATACGCGTCCTCCTGCATTTTCCATTTATTATATCACATCCGCCTTATAAAAGGAAAAAGCCCGCCGGGCCGATCCTCGTCCTCATATATGAAAAGGCCCGCCGGGTCGATCCTCGTCGAAACCCGCGGGCCTTTTGCGGTCGTACGCCTTTTTGTTCTCCGTGCGCCTGGTGACGGGATTGAGGCCGTCCCACGTCGCGCGCTTTTTCAGATCGAGCGCGCGCTTCGCCTTCTTTGAAAGCTTTTGCCTCGGAATGAACGCCATGCTCCATCCCTCCTCTCGCGCAGGAATTATACAGGATTTCATCGTGAAATGCAACGGGAGCGTCTTTTCGGGCGACGGCGTTTTTCATTCCCGTCCGCAGGCGGCGTTTTTGATTGTCAATTTTCAACTGCCAATTGTCAATTGGTCAATTACCTGTTCCGTTCCAGGTACGCTTCGAGCTTCTTTTTGATCCTTTGCAGCGCGTTGTCCACGGTTTTGGGGCCGCGGGCGATGGTCTCGGCGATCTCCTGATACGAGCGCCCGTCCAGAAAGAGGTCGAGCACGCGCTTTTCAAGCGGCGAGAGCATATCCTCGAGCATGCCGCGCATGCCCTCGAGCGACTCGCGCGAGATGAAGAGCTCCTCCGGGTTCTCGGTGCGCGAGGTCGGCATGGTGTCTATGAGCGGCCTCTCGCGCTCCTCGTCCTCGTTGCGGTAGATGGAAACGTAGGTGTTGAGCGGCGCGTGCTTCTTCCGCGTGGCGCGCTTGATGGCCGTGATGATCTGCCGGTGCACGCACATGTCCGCGAACGAGCGGAAGCTCATCTCGTGTCCTCCGGAATAATCGCGCACGGCTTTAAACAGCCCGATCATCCCCTCCTGCACGAGATCCTCGCGGTCCGCGCCGATGAGGAAATACGGGCGCGATTTGATGCGCACCATGTTTTTGTAGCGCTCGATGAGCTCCTCGTCGGCAAGCTCGTCCCCCGCGTGGGAGACGGCCACGAGCGCCTCGTCGGTGAGCGCCGCGTAGTCGGTCATTTCGCCGCCCCGTCCTGCCTTCTCTTTTCAAACATCAGTATCGCCGCGGCGACCGAGGCGTTGAGCGAGTCGATGGGCCCGCACAGCGGAATTTTCGCGAGGAAATCGCACTTTTCCCGCACGAGCCGCGATATGCCCTCGCCCTCGCCGCCGATGACGAGCGCGAGCGCGCCCTCCATGCGGACCTCCGCCATGGGCTTGCCCTCCATATCCGCGCCGCAGATCCAAAGCCCGTCGTCCTTGAGGCGGTCTATGGCGCCCGAGAGGTTTGAAACGCGCGCGACCCTGCAGTATTCCGTCGCGCCCGCGCTCGCCTTGCATGCGGCGGCGGTCACCGAGGCCGAGCGGCGCTTGGGGATCACCACGCCGTGCGCGCCCGCGCAGACCGCGCTTCGTATGATGGAACCGAGGTTGTGCGGGTCCTCGATGCCGTCGAGCAGTATGATGAAGGGCTTCTCGTTCTTCTCCCTGGCGGCATTGAGCATGTCGGAAAGCTCGCAGTACTCGACGCCCGGCACCTGCGCGACGATGCCCTGGTGGTTGCCTGTTTTGCCGCCGTGGCCGAAGGGCATGCACAGCTCGTCGAGCTTCGCCTTTTCGACCTCGTCCACGCGGATGTTCCTGTCGCGCGCGAAGCCCATGATCTCGCGAAGCGAACCGTCCGGCTCCTTCGAAACGAGTATTTTGTCGATGCTCCTGCCGCTCTTGACGGATTCCCGCACGGCGTTCCGTCCCATCACGAGGTAAGGGAGCTCGTCCCTGACAACATCCTCGCGCTCGGCCGGCGCCGCCTGCGGCTTGCGCTCCTGCTCGCGCTGCGGCCTGCCGTCGCGCTCGTTGGGCGCGTTCGACCCGCCCTGCCCCGGCTTGCGGTAATACGGCTTCCCGTCCCCGGAAAAGCCCTTATCCTGATGCTTCGCGCCCCTGTCGAAGCCCTCGCGCTTCTGGAAGCCGTCCTTCTTCGGGTAGCCTTCCTTCTTCGGGCCGTCGCCGTAGCGCGGCGCGTAGCCGTCCTTCTTGGGATAGCCTTCCTTCTTCGGGCCGTCGCCGTAGCGCGGCGCGTAGCCGTCCTTCTTGGGATAGCCCTCTTTCTTCGGGCCGTCGCCGTAACGCGGCGCGTAGCCGTCCTTCTTGGGATAGCCCTCCTTCTTCGGGCCGTCGCCGTAACGCGGCGCGTAGCCGTCCTTCTTGGGATAGCCCTCTTTCTTCGGGCCGTCGCCGTAGCGCGGCGCGTAGCCGTCCTTCTTGGGATAGCCCTCCTTCTTCGGGCCGTCGCCGTAGCGCGGCGCGTAGCCGTCCTTCTTGGGATAGCCCTCTTTCTTCGGGCCGCCGCGGTAGGCGGGCTTTGCGCCGCGGAAGCCTCCCTTATTTTCGGTACCGCCTGATTTTTTATAGTTTGCCATACATTCCTCTCCTTATATCAAGCGCGTGACCGCTTGCAGTATGTCCTGATCCGACGCGCCTCGGGCGGCGGCCGCGCGAAGCCCGTTCAGCATCGCGTTCGCGAAGGCCGTGTCGCCGCAGCTCATGCTTCCCTCCGTGCAGTCGGCGGATACGCAGCCCGGCCCGGCATTCCCGAAGATCGCGGGCGCTTCGCGCAGGCACATGCCGAGCATCGCCCACGCGAGGGCGCGTATTTCCCACTGCGCCCGGTTGCAGCAGCGAAGGGAAAAGAAGTGCAAAAGCTCCCTTGCGTTCATCGTGAACACCATGCGCGTTTCCGCGGCGTTGGGCAAAACGAAGCGCGCGTCCTCGGCCTTGAGTCCCCGCGCGAGCCAGTAGCGGTAGAACTCCTGCGCCGTTTCCATCTGCCGGGCGAACTCCGCGACGGCGTCCGCGCCGAGCGCCTCAACGCAGGGCGGCACGACGTAGCGCGCCTCCCCCTGCTTTACGTAGCGCTGGCTCTGCACCGAGAAGCTCGCGATCCTGTGCCGCGTGATCTGCGCGAGCAGCGCGCGCGAAACCCCCTCGGCCCCGAATGTGAACGAGGCGTGCTCGAGCGGCGAGAGGTGGCCGAGCTTCATGAGCTTTTCGACGAACTGCGCGGCGTTTCCCGCGACGGCCTCGCGAAGCTCGGGTATGCCGCTGTCGCTGTAGCAGAGCCTGCCCGCGAGGGCGACGGTCTGCTCGGGCTCGGGCGTGTGGGACAGAAGCCGGACTTCGAGCCGGGTCGACGGCATAGTTTACCTCCCTGACGCGATGATGATGCGCATGAGCTCCGTGAGCCGCGCGTCCTGCCCCGAAAGATACAAGAAGCCGAGCAGCGCCTCGAGGCCCGTGGCGGTGCGGTAGTCGGAAATCTTCGCGTTCTTGGCGACCGTGCCCAGGTGCGAGTTGCGCCCGCGGCGGTAGACCGAAAGCTCGTCCTCGCTAAGCTGCGGCTCTATGGCGCGAAAGGCCGAGGCCTGTCCCGCGGCGCACACGAGCCTGGCGCTCGCCCGGTGCAGATCCCGCACGCGCGCGTCCTCGCGCTCGACGAGCAGCGTGCGCACATAAAGGTCGTACACCGTGTCGCCGACGTAGGCGAGCGAGAGCGCCGGGGCTGTGCGCGGGTCGCGCGAAACGCCCGGCGCGAGCGCGGCGTCTATGGTTTCCCGGAGGCCGGGCAGGTTTTGCCTGAATTCTTCCATTGATGGTATTATAACCGCGGGGCGGAGCAATTGACAATTGACAATTGAAATTTGACAATCGGGGGAACGACATGCGGGCGGAACGGGAATTTTCCGCTTCCGAAGGGCTGTTCTTTTCCTCCGCTTGGGTTTATAATATGTATTGTTATCAATTTAACAAATAAAAGAGGCCTCATCGCGCATCGGATGAAAAACAACGAACAGGAGGTTGCTATGAAGCTGGACAAAACCGTGCAGCGGCTCGTCGACGGCTACGGCAAATGGGCAAGCGACGCCGCGCTTTCCAACCGCCCGGGCGGCACGGGCCTGATGACGAAGGAACTCTACCCCTACGAGGCGATGTTCTCGCCGATTAAGGTGAACCGCACCACCATCAAGAACCGCCTCGTGATGGCGCCCATGGGCAACATCGACATGGCCGAGGAAACCGGCCGCCCCAACGACAAGATGATCCAATACTTCGTAGCCCGGGCCAAGGGAGGCGTGGGGCTCATCACGACGGGGCTCGTCCCCGTCAGCCACGGCATCGACAATTCCGTCACCGAGCTCGGGCACCTTTCGTATTTCCCGCGCATCGACCGAAGCCGCACCGTGTTCGCGGGCTGGCGCGACCTCGCGCAGGGCGTCCACAGCTTCGGCGCGAAGATCTTCGTGCAGCTCACGCCGGGCCTCGGCCGCGTGGGCAACCCGCAATGCCTGATCACCGAACTGAAGTTCCCGGTGTCGGCCTCGATGAACCCGAACTTCTACATACCGCAGATCCCGTGCATGCCGCTCTCGGACGGCAAGCTCAAAAAGATCATCAAAAACGCCGGGCAGGCCGCGGCGGACGCCAAGGCCGCGGGGCTCGACGGCGTCTATCTGCACGGGCACGAGGGATACCTCTTGGAGCAGCTCACGAACCCCGCGTTCAACCGCAGGAAGCTCGGCCGCTACGCGGACGTGCAGAACTTCGGCACGGACCTGATCCGGGAGATCCGCCGCCGCACGGGACCGGACTACCCGGTGATGTACCGCATCGACCTCTCGCTCGCGCTCAACGAAACCTACGGCGCGCAGATGGACGAGATCCCCTCTCTCAAAAAGTTCAAGGACGGACGCACCATTCCCGACACGCTCGCGTATATGAAGAACCTCGTCGCGGCGGGCGTAGACATGTTCGACGTGGACCTGGGCTGCTACGACAACTGGTGGCTGCCGCATCCCCCGGCCGGCATGCCCGCGGGCTGCTTCCTCGAGATCGCCGAGATCGCGAAGAGCTACCTCAAAGAGAACAAAATCTTCTCGAACGCGGGCGTCGAGGTACCGGTCGTGGCCGTGGGCAAGCTCGGCTATCCGGATATGGCGGAGAAGGCGCTGCGCGAGGGCATGGCGGATATGATCATGCTCGGCCGTCCCCTGCTCGCCGACCCCGAATGGCCCAACAAGGCCTACGCGGGCCGCGTGGAGGAGATACGCCCCTGCATCGGCTGCCAGGAAGGCTGCATCAACGAGTTCGTGGACGGAGGCCATCCGCAGTGCGCGGTCAACCCGAGGACGGCGTTCGAGCACGTCTACCCCGACATCCCCGCGAAGGCCGATGTCAAAAAGAAGATCGCCGTCGTCGGCGCGGGCCCCGCGGGAATCGTGTTCGCGCTCACGGCGGCGTCGCGCGGGCACGAGGTGGACCTCGTCGAAAAAGGTTCCGCCGTGGGCGGCAGGCTCATCCCCGGCAGCCGTCCGCGCATCAAGTTCGACGTGGACAACTACCGCCGCTACCTCGCGCGCGAAGTAGGGAAAGCGGCGGCGGAGGGGAAGATCAGCCTTCGCCTCAACACCGTTTTGACGGCGGAGGAATTGAAGGCCGCGGGCTACGACACCGTCGTGTTCGCCATAGGCACGAAGAACGCCGTGCCGCCCATACCCGGAATCGAGAAAGCCAACGCCGTGCAGGCCGTGGACGCGCTCATGGACGACGCGCTCCTCGCGGGCAAGAAGAAGGCCGTCGTCATCGGCGGGGGCGTGGTCGGCTGCGAAACGGCGTATTATCTCAAGTACGAAAAGGACATGGACGTAACCGTCGTAGAGATGCTGCCCTACCTGATGGACGGCGCGTGCACCGCCAACCGCGGCCACCTGATCTATTACCTGAAGAAGGCGGGCGTCCGGCTCATCAACTGCGCCAGGGTGACGGGCTTCCCGGAGGGCAAGGTGAAGGTTTCGCGCAACACGCACAAGAACGTGCCCGACCCCTACAACACCTGGAGCCCGATCCTCCCGAAGAACATCGAGAACCCGCTCGCGCCCAGGCTCGGCGAGGAAATGAGGGATGAGGAGCTCGAGACCGACCTCGTCGTGCTCGCGACCGGCGGCAGGCCGGACGACGCGCTGTTCTTCGAAGCGCAGAAGCTTCGCGCCGCGCCCGAACTCTACAACATCGGCGACAGCTTCCACGCGGGCAAGGTGCACGAGGCGACGCGCTCTGCCTACGCCCTCGCGACGAAGATATAAACGCGCAGGGGCCGATTCCGACGGCCGCAGCCTAGTGTCCGAGGGCGTCTCCCGCCCGAGGACCGACGGCCGCAGCCTGGTGTCCGAGGGC
>MWBW01000048.1 GCA_002069725.1 Firmicutes bacterium ADurb.Bin248
TCCGCCATTCCCAGGTTCGAATCCTGGCGCCCCAACCAGCCCATCCTATCCGCGCGCCCCCTTGCGGCGCAGCCCGCTGCGCCGCAGATGGCGGCCGACACGGCGTTCACCCCGGTGTCGCGCGCTTCGGCCGCGCCTCCCGCGGCGCCGATTTCCAGCGCGGATGAGGCCTCGCCACATTCGCCGCGAGTGCGCAAGCTGGCGCGCGAGCACGGTGTGGACCTCGCCACGCTGCGCGGCAGCGGCCCGGGCGGACGGATCAGCGGCGAGGACGTTCTGCAGGCCGTCGCAGCGCGCTCTGGCGGGCGCGGGTCGGAGGAGCAGGGTGACCCGCTGCCAGCGGGCTACGAGGACGTCCCCTGCGAGTCGCGGCCTAACAGCCTGCGGCGGCGTATCATCGCGCGGCGTCTGGCGGAAACCGCGCGCTCGGTGCCGCATCTCACGGCGGACATGCAGATCGATATGGGCGCTGTGCTGGCCTCTCGCGCGCGCCTCAATGCCCGTCAGCCGGCGGCACCGATGTCGGTGCTGAGCCTCGTCGCAGCGGCGGTATGCCGGCTGCTCCCGCAACACCCGGAGCTGAACGCGACGTTCACGGACGCGCATTTGCTGTGCTGGCGCGTGGTGAATCTCGGTATCGCCGTCGACACCCCCGAGGGGCTCGTGGTGCCCGTGCTGAGGGATGCAGGGCGGATGTCGCTCGAGGAATTGAACGGCGCGATCGCCACGGTCGCCGCACGTGCCCGCAACGGCACGCTGCGCGCCAACGAACTGGAGGGAGGCACGTTCACGATTTCCAACCCGGGATCACTCGGGCCGGTGCTGCGCGCCGAGGCGATACTGAACGCGCCACAGGTCGCGCTGCTCGGACTTCCCGGCATGGTGCATGAGCCGGTCGCGGTGGCCGATGCGACAAACGGTTACCGGATCGCGGTGCGGCCGCTGCTTCGGCCCTCGCTGACATTCGATCATCGCGCGCTCGACGGAGGGCACGTGATCCGCTTTCTGAATGCATTGAAACGCGAGCTGGAGCAAATGTCCGGGTAACGCTCCACTGCGCTTCGATCGCCGCTTCCTGCGCTAGGCACGCTGGTTAACGATGAAGCGCTTCGCGAAGTCCTCCATGTTGCGCTTCTTCGCATCGAGCGAGGAGCGCTCGCCCAGCGAGAAGCGAAACGGCGGGTTCACCCCGGCCGTCATGCCCTGTTCCTCGAGGCTCGCGAGCAGCGCGGGATCGTACGCGCCTGCGGCGCGCGATATGCCCGCCTCCCGATAAAGCTCGTAATAGACCAGCGCGAAATACGCCTCGACGGCCCGCTTGAATCCCTCCCGCCCCAGCGCGGCGAGGGCTTCGGGCGGGTATTTGGCGGCGCGCCCGTCCTTCCCGCGGCCGAAAAAGCCGTCCCAGACGAGCGCGCGCCCGGGCGGCGCGTTCCCGTTGAAGCGCAGCCTGATTTCGAGCTTTTTGAGCTCGCGCAGCTTTCGTTTGATGTTCCGGTCGTCCGACATGGCGCCTTTCGCGGCGAATCAGCGTTCGTCCGCCCGCTTTTTTGAGAAGTAGAGCACGAGGTCGTCGTCGTTGCGGCAGGGGCCGTACGGCTCGCAGACCCTGTCGCCGTACCAAACGCCGGAGCCGTCCGGCACATATCCGCGCTTCACGTACATGCGCTGCGCGCTGCCGTAGCCGCTGTGCAGCCCCACGCCGAGGTAGACGGTATCCGCCCGTAAAAAGGCGATCGCCTCGGCGGCGTCCATCAGCTTGCCGCCGATTCCGCGCCGCCGGTATGGTTCCAGCACGCCGAAATCGACGATCTCGCACCAGCCCGTGCCCGCGAACGCGCCCCGGGGCGCGTCGAAATAGACGTTGACATAGCCCGCAACGTTCCCTTTGTACGCGGCGACGAGCGCGGCGCTCCTGCCCGCGGCCTGGTCGTTCAGGCGCGTTTCGTATTTATCCATGGTTTCGCGGTAGCCCTGCGCGAGCTCCCCGGCGAGTATCGCCTCCGCGTCCGCGCGCTCCATGGAACGTATAAGCGTTTCGCCGTCGTCGTAATAAATCATGCGTCCTCCCGGCATCGTCGGATTCGTTATATTATACCATACGCCTTGCCCGCGCGGGTTTCCCTTGCAAAGGCGCGCCCCGCGCCATAAAATGGCCTTGAAAGAATCCATATTTTATGCGCGGGAGGGGAACATGGAAGCGAACATCGGCATCCTCGCGGAACAGCTTTTCTCCAGGGACAACAACGCGGCCTATCGGGCGCTGCAGACGCTGCTCGCCCTGAGCGCGGAGTCCGACGACGTCTATGCCCATTTCGACCGTTTTGCCGGAATGCTGCGCGGGCCCAACTCCTACATCCGCTCCCGCGGCATGTTCCTCGTCGCCGCGAACGCGCGCTGGGATGAGGAAAACAAAACGGAACGCGCGCTCGGCGACTGCCTCGCGCTCCTTCGCGACGAGAAGCCCATCACGGTGCGCCAGTGCGTCAAGCTTCTGCCGCAGATTGCGGCGGCGAAGCCGGAGCTTCGCGGCAGGATACTCGAAGCGCTTCGAAGCGCCGACCCCTCGGGCTATGCCGACACCATGCGCCCGCTCATCGCGAAGGACATCGCCGCGGCGATCAAAGAAATCGAAGGCTAAAATCGAAGGGAAAACGAAAGGCCGGGGAGCGATCCCCGGCCGTTTGATTTTTGCTTGCCGCGCTCCCGCGCTTACTTGAACACCTGCCTGCGGTAGCGGTATACCTCCATGCCGAACGAGCCGACATAGCGGAATTCCTCCCAGCCGCGGGCAAGCAGTCCTTCGTTTGGCGCGCACCTGCGGGGCTGGTCGCCCGGGCAGTCGATGAGCCAGCCGCCGGGTTTGACCACGCGCGCCAGTTCCGCGATCTCGCCCTCGTAATCGTCGCCCACGACGTGGCCGGACATCACGATGTCGAACGTATCGCCGGGATAGGGGAGGCTGTCGGCCATGCCGTCCGAGACGCGCACATTCCGGATGCCCTCGCGTTTGATCTTATCGCGCAGGTATTCGCGAAGCGTACCCACGGGTTCGCTTGCGTAGACCTCTTTTGCGCGTTCCGCCGCGGCGAAGGCGAGGCGGCCGGAGCCGCTGCCCACGTCGAGCACGGTTTTATCCGCGAAGTCCGCCAGTTCGAACAGCCGCTCCCTGTTCCAGCCGTAGATGAAATCGCAGCTCGCGTCCATGATCTCGGGCTTCGTGTAGAGCGTGAAGTCCTCGACCGACGCGAGAACCGCGACCTCCGCCGCGCGGATCTCCGCTGCGCCTGCCCCGGAGGGCGCCGAGGCGGCGATTTCTTCAACGATGGCCGCGCATTCCGGGCAGCGGCGCGCAACATACCACGCGACGGCCGGGTTGCCCGCGAGCGCGAGGCCCATATTCCGCCGCCAGTTCGCGTTTTCGCGGCGGCTCTCGAACATGTAGCGGAGCTGGAAGCGCTCCATGAGCAAAAGCGCGTTAAAGGAAAACCCCTCAACATCGATCCAATTGAAAGACATAAAACCTCCTGCTTGAAGGAGGGCTAAAGTATCGTCACCCTCCTTGTTTGGGCATTGACGATAAGAATCCGCCTCATGTTCCCCACTCCTTTCTACCTGTTCGCTCCCGCCGCGGCCGATTCCGCGGACGGTAATATCATAGCGCATCGCAAAAAAAATTGAAAGCACGGAAAGCGACGTTTTCTCTGTACAAAACAACATTTCTTCGTTAATATTAAACCATCATTCGGTTATCTGATTTATGATGTGATCAACAGTCATTTCTGAAAGGAAACCGCAATATGAGCAATCTCAGGAAATACAGTGATGAAACGTTCGAAAGCATCAAACATGTCAATGAGAACGGTGCGGAATTCTGGTACGCGAGGGAGCTTCAAACCGTACTCGAGTATACGGAATGGCGCAATTTCGAAAATGTAATTGAAAAGGCAAAAATATCTTGTGAAAACAGTCGTAATAACGTGCCCGATCATTTTGTTGACGTCAACAAAACGATCGCGATGCCAAAATCAGCTCAAAAAGACATACAGGATTATCGCCTTTCCCGTTACGCCTGTTATCTGATTGTAATGAACGGCGATCCGCGAAAAGAAGTTGTCGCCGTCGGTCAAACCTATTTTGCAGTCAAAACCAGGCAGCAGGAGCTGGTCGAGGGTTACGACCGGCTCAGCGAGGAGCAAAAACGTCTTGCGATACGACGCGAAATGATTGCTCATAATAAATCCCTCGCGGAAGCGGCAAAGCAGGCGGGCGTGGAGACGGATCTGGATTATGCCGTCTTTCAGAACAAGGGATATCAGGGTTTGTACGGCGGTTTGGGCGCGAAGGAAATCCACACGCGAAAAGGCTTGAAGAAGAGTCAGAAAATATTGGATCATATGGGCAGCACGGAGCTTGCCGCCAACCTGTTCCGCGCCACGCAGACCGATGAGAAGCTGCGCAGAGACAAGGTAAAAGGCAGGGATGCGGCAAATGCGACGCACTATGCGGTAGGAAAAAAGGTGCGGCAGACCATCAGAGAGCTCGGCGGCACAATGCCGGAGGATTTGCCAACTCCGGAAAAAAGCATCGGCCAAATCGAGCGCGAGCAACAGAATACGCCTTGCATACCGGCACAATCACGCCCAACGGAAACCGATGGCTGATAATTGAGAACGCCAACCATACTTCCGCTCCGCTAAAGGGGCGGAATTTGCTTTCTTGCTTTATCTTTGCTTCCGAACGCTTGCCTCCTGATTTCCCGATCGATCCCCGATTTCCTCTATTGACATATCAAAACTACTGAATTATAATCACTAGTGTAAAAACTGCGGGAAACGGGAGGGAAGCGCCATAAACAGCCAATATAAGAAAGGCGTGCTCGATCTTTTGGTGCTCTCGATGCTCGATCGGGGCGACCGCTACGGGTACGACATTTCCGAAGCCCTCGCCAGGCGCATCGAGCTTGCGGACGGCACGGTATACCCGCTTTTGCGCAAGCTTAGAAGCGACGGCTATGTGACGACGTATTTGTCGGAGGAAAGCGGAGGCCCGCCGCGTAAATACTATTCCATAACAAAGAGCGGCCGCGAGCTGTACCGCAGGGAGCGCGCGGAGTGGCTCGGCTTTATCAGGACCGTGGAGGAACTTTTGGGCTCGGAGGAAAGCCATGAATAAGCAAACCTTTATCGAAGAATTAAAGAAGGGCCTCGCCGCGCGCGGCGTCGCGGACGTCGGGGACATCGTTTCGGATTATGAGGAGCATTTCGCGCGGAAGCTCGCCGACGGCTACACAGAGCAGGAAACCGCCAAAAAGCTCGGCGACCCGCGCGCGCTCGCGCTCGAGTTCGCGCCGGAGGGAGAGGCCCCGCGCAGGCGCGCGGGCTTCCTGCGTGCGCTCGGCGTCATCTTAACCGACCTTGTCGCCGTGCCGTTCTTCATCCTGGCGTTCGCGTGGGCCGCCGGCATCGCCGCGGCTACGCTCGGGTGCGTATTCGCCGGGCTGTGCCTGATCGCGTCGCCCGCGTTTCCGGCGGGGACGCTCGTCATCCCGTATCTGCCCTACGTTCCCGGGGCGGCGGCGGGCGTCGCGCTGCTCGCGCTCGGCGCGCTGTTCCTCGTGCTCGCCGCGTACAGCTTCCTGCTCGCCGCGAAAACGATGAAGGCGTATTTCCGCTGGCACAGGAGGGTTCTCTCGGGCAGGAAAACGCCGCCCTACGCGATCTTCCCGCTCGCCGGCAACAGGGGCAGGCGCGCCTGGCGAAGCCTTGCCATCGCGGGGCTCGCGGTGTTCGCGCCCATGGTGACGGCGGCCTACGCAATCATGACGGTCCTCGCGGGCAGCCTGGAGTTCTGGCACGTCTGGGGGTGGTTCGGCTATGTCAAATAAAAGAACGGTCGCCGTCACGGGCGCGACCTCGGGCATCGGCTTCGCGGTGGCGGACCTGCTCGCGGGGCAGGGATTCCGCGTGTTCGTCGTGGGGCACTCGCAGGAGAACTGCGCTGCCGCGCGGGAGAAGCTGCTCGCCGCCCATCCGGATGCGGAAATCGCCTGCTTTTTCGGGGATCTCGTGCACCAGCGCGAGGTGCTGCGCGTGGCCGCGGAGATCCGCGAAAAGCTCGCGCGGGACTGCGGCGGGGAGCTCTACGGCCTTGTGAACAACGCCGGGTGCGTCAGGAGCTGGTACATGACCTCGGACGAGGGTTACGAGCAGCAGTTCGCGCTCAACCATCTCGCGGGCTTCCTGCTCACGCTCGAGCTGATGCCCGAGTTGAAAAAGGCGTCCGGGCGCGTGCTGTTCACGGCGAGCAACTCGCACCGCTTCATGAAAATGCGCTGGAACGACCTCATGCTCCAGCGCGGCTACAACCCGCTCACAGCCTATAAGCAGTCGAAGCTCGCCAACCTGCTCACGGCGCGCGCGTTCAACCGCAGGTTCGGCCCCGAGGGCGTGACGTTCTACTGCGTGGACCCGGGCCTCGTCAACACGGGCATCGGCTGCAAGAACACGGGGTATCTTGTCAACTTCATCTGGAGCGCGCGGCGAAAGCGCGGCAGGGAACCGGAGATGGCGGCGCGGACCTACCTGTATCTTCTCGAGGGCGCGAAGCGCGACGGCCTGTATTTCCGCGATTGCGCGGCGCGGCGGCATTCCCCGGAGGTCTGCGACAAAAACGCGCTGCGGCTCTACGAGATCAGCCTGAAGCTGTGCGGCGCGGGCGCCGCGCGCGCGGAGGGAGCCGGATGAACGTGCTCATCACGGGCGCGGCCGGCGGCCTCGGGCGCGCGTTCGCCGTGGAATGCGCCAAGCGCGGCTATAACCTGCTTTTGACGGACATCAACGAGGCGGGGCTGTTGAGCATACGCGAGGGGCTCGAGCGCAGGTACGGCAGCCGGGTCTTGATTATGCCGCTCGACATCACGCAAAGCGCGGGCCTCGAAAAGCTCTTTTGCTTCGCGCGGGAGGCGGGCTTTCGCATCGACATGCTCGTTAACGTCGCGGGCGGGGATGCGGAGGGCGCGTTCCTCGAGCGGGACGGGGCGACCATCGCGCGGCTCGTGCGGCTTAACGTCGTCGCGGCGCTCGAGGCGACCCACAGCGCGCTCGAAGCGCGCAACCCGGATATCCCGTTCTACGTCGTGTTCGTGTCGAGCCTCGCCTCGATGTACCCCATGCCCTATAAGGCGGCCTACGCCGCGTCGAAGCGCTTTTTGCTCGATTTTTCTTTGGCGCTGCGGCAGGAACTGGCGGACCGGAACGTACATGTGACCACGCTCTGCCCCGCGGGCCTCGCGACGACCCGCCAGGCCATGGCCGGCATGGCGGTGCAGGGCTTCATGGGCAGCGCCACGGCCAACAGCCTTGAGATTATCACGAAAAGGACACTCGACAAGGTCCTTCGCGGGCGCTTCCTCTACATTCCGGGCTTAATCAACAAGCTCATGTATGCCGCGAGCCGGTTCATCCCGCGTCCGCTGATCGCAAGGCTGATCCACCGGAGGTGGGGGAGGGCAAGGGAGCGCGCGGGCGCGCGATAGAAGGGCGCGATCCGCCCGCAAGGCTTTGCCTGACGGCGTTCGCGTTCCTCTATCTGCCCGGCAACGCCGTAAAGTACGAGGTATAAGGGGGATAAAACAGACGGATTCATTCCCCCGTTGAGATTCCTTCGCAAATCTGATACCATACGAGTGGCGCGCCGCACGGCGCGCGCAAGTCTGATGCCCGAAAGGAACCCCGACCCGATGAAACTGCTCTGGAAGATGGGGCGCATCGCCTCCCGCTACCGTTCGTTCTACGCCATCGCGATCCTCTCCACGCTCGCCATCACGGCCGTCAACCTGATCGCGCCGCACGTATTGTCCAACATGATCGGCCTCGTCGGGGCAGGGCTCGACGAAGCGGCGCTCGCGCACATCGGCAGGCTCACCATGATGCTTGCGGGCCTCTATCTCGCGCGCGTCGCGTTCCGCTTCATGAGCAGCTACCTCGCGCACAAGGCCGCGTGGAACCTCGTGGAGCGCCTGCGCGCGCAGGTCTACGACAAGATACAGAGCCTTTCCATGAGCTTCTTCCACGACAAGCAGACGGGCGACCTCATGAGCCGCGTGATGAACGACACCTCGAATTTCGAGCTGCTCTACGCCCACATACTGCCGGAGATGGCGACGAACTTCGTCACGGTGCTCGGCGTCATGGTCATACTCTTTGCGATAAACGCGCGCCTCGCGCTGCTCACGTGCATCCCGATTCCGTTCATACTCCTTGGCGGATGGGTCTTTGCAAAGAAGATACGGCCGACGTTTCGCGTTTCCCAAAAGGCCACGGCCGACATCAACGCCAAGATACACGACAACTTCGCGGGCATCCGCGAGATACAGTCCTTCAACAAGGAGCGCGAGGAGAGCGAGGCCGTCGAGGGCAAGCTGCGCGTGTTTACGGGCGCCATGCTGCGCGCGCTTAAGCTGAGCGCCGTGTTCCATCCCTCGGTGGAGTTCCTCTCGGCCGTGGGCACGGTCATCGTCGTCGGCGTCGGCGGCCTGCTCGCCGCGCGCGGCGGGCTGAACGTGGCGGACATCGTGGCCTTCATGCTCTACCTCTCGCTGTTCTACGCGCCCGTCGCGGGCGTCGCCAAGATCATCGAGGACGCGCAGTCGGCCCTCGCCGGCGCGGAGCGCGTGGCGGCGGTCATGGATACCCCGCAGGAGATCGCGGACGCGCCCGGCGCCGTGGAATTGAACGAGGTCCGCGGCGAGATCGCCTTCGAGCATGTGGATTTCCAGTACGAGGAGAACGTGCCCGTGTTGAAGGACGTCAGCTTCCGCTGCGCGGCGGGGCAGATGGTGGCGCTCGTAGGGCCGACCGGCGTGGGAAAGACCACGATGACGCAGCTCATCTCGCGCTTCTACGAGCCGAAGTCCGGGCGCATACTCATAGACGGGCGCGATATTACCAATGTGACGCTTTCGAGCCTGCGCCGGCACATCGCCCCGGTTTTGCAGGATACCTACCTGTTCAACGCCACCATCGCAGAGAACATCGCCTACTCGGTGCCCTTCGCGAGCCGGGAGGACGTCGTGGCCGCGGCCAAAGCCGCCCAGATGCACGAGAGCATCATGGAGATGCCCGAGGGTTACGACACGCTCATCGGCGAGCGCGGCATCCGCCTCTCGGGCGGGCAGAAGCAGCGCGTGGCCATCGCGCGGGCGATACTTCGAAAATCTCCCATCATCATACTCGACGAGGCCACGGCCTCCGTGGATACCGAAACCGAGCGCGAGATCCAGATTGCAATCAGCACGCTCGCCAAGCGCCACACCATCGTCGCCATCGCGCACCGCCTGAGCACCATCCGCAGCGCCGACCTCATACTCGTGCTCGAGGAGGGCAGGGTCGTCCAGTCCGGCACGCACGAAGAGCTCCTCGCCGGGGAAGGGCTTTACAAAAGGCTCTATACCGCGCAGGAGCGGAGCAAATAAACCGCAATTCCATACGTATGGGCCGACGGCCGCAGCCCGGCGTCCGGGGGCGTCCCCCGCCGGGGATCGTGCCGGCGCTTGCCGTTTTGCGCCGCGCTTCGCGCGGCGTTTGACTTAACGCGCCCGATTGGCTAGAATAACAGGGAAAGATTTCCGGCAAACGGGCTTTCGGGGAAAGGCTTACGATGGAACGCTCCAGCGGCATACTCCTGCCCATATTCTCGCTCCCCTCCGAGGGGGGCGTGGGCGCGTTGGGCGGGGCGGCGTACGACTTTGTGGATTTCCTCTTTGCGGCGGGGCAGAGGTATTGGCAGATACTCCCGCTCGGGCCGACGAGCTACGGGGATTCGCCCTACCAGCCCTTCTCGGTTTACGCGGGCAACCCGTATTTCATCGACCCCGGCCTGCTGCGCGAGGACGGCCTGCTCCTGCAAACGGAAATCGACTCCCTCGCGCCGCGGGGCGACCCGGGCGCCGTCGATTACGCGGCGATCTACCGGACGCGCTTTGACCTGCTGCGCCTCGCGTATGAGCGCGGGAAGGGGAGGGACGCGGAAGCCTTCTCGCGCTTCGCTTCGCAAAACGCGGACTGGCTCCCCGACTACGCGCTGTTCATGGCGCTCAAAGTGCGTTTCGGCATGCGCGCCTGGTTTGCGTGGGAGGATGAGGATATCCGCCGCAGGCGTCTCGGGGCGCTCGCGCGCTATCGCGCGCTCCTCTCGGATGAGATTCGCTTCCACGCGTATCTCCAGTTCCTGTTCTTCTCGCAGTGGCGGGCGCTTCGCGCCTATGCGCGGGCGCGCGGCGTGCGCGTCATGGGGGATATGCCCATCTACGTCGCGCTCGACTCGGCGGACGTGTGGGTGCGTCCGGAGTTGTTCCTGCTCGGTGAAGATCTGACGCCCGTCGAGGTTGCGGGCGTTCCGCCGGATTATTTTTCCGCGACGGGGCAGCTTTGGGGGAACCCGCTGTACCGCTACGACGTTATGGAAAAAGACGGCTTCTCCTGGTGGAGGGCGCGCATACTGGGCGCGGCGCGGCTCTACGACACGCTGCGCATCGACCATTTCCGCGGCTTCGATACCTACTGGGCGGTTCCCTTCGGAGAGGCGACCGCGGCGCGCGGCCGCTGGGTCAAGGGGCCCGGCCTCGCGCTCGTCGAGGCGCTCAAAAAGGCCGCGCCGGAGCTGGAGCTCGTCGCGGAGGATCTCGGCGCGCTCAACGAGGATGTAAAAAAGCTCCTCGCGGATTCGGGCTTCCCCGGCATGAAGGTGCTCGAGTTCGCGTTCGACGCGCGGGAGCCGAACAGCTATCTTCCCCACGCGTACGCGCGAAACTGCGTGTGCTACGTCGGCACGCACGACAACGCGCCCGCCATGGCCTGGCGGGAGGAGGCCGCGCCGGAGGCCGTGGCCATGGCGGTCGAATACCTCGGGCTTTCCGAGGCGGAGGGCTTCCACATGGGCATGATCCGCGGCGGCATGGCGAGCGCGGCCGCGCTGTTCATCGCCCAGATGCAGGATTGCCTGGGCCTGGGCGCGCACGCGCGCATCAACGAGCCGAGCACGCTCGGCCGCAACTGGAAATGGCGGCTTCTGCCCGGACAGTGTACCGGCGCGCTCGCGGCGAAGCTTCGCCGCATGAGCTATCTTTACGGCAGGACGCCGGAACCGTAAACGCGCGCGCCGCGGCGCATTCACGCGGATTTCACGTTCTATCCATTTGAAAGGGCGTCCTACGGATGCTATAATGAGGCCATGAGCAAGAAAATCAACATCCTGCTATACATCATCAGCGCCCTGCTTTTGCTTTCGGGTATTTTTCTGGTGATCCGGCAGTACGTGCTGATCCCCGGCTCGTACGTCCCGCCGGGCGCGGACACGATCCCCACGGCCACGCCTTCCGCGACGCCTTCCCCGGCCGCGCCGGGGCCTTCCCCCTCGCCGGGCGGCACGAGCACGGACGCGGGCGCGAGCGCCGCGCCGACAGCGGAGATCACCGCCACGCCCTACGTCAAGCCCATCCCCATGCGCATCTACTTCATCGGCGCCGAGGTCATGTGCGACATCGCGCCCGTCGGCGTCATCGAGGAAGGGCCGCGCGCCGGGCAGATGGATACGCTCGACGACCCCGACATCGCCGCCTGGTATGAGGACGGCCCCTCGCCGGGCGAGCCCGGAAACGCTCTGCTCAACGGCCACAAGAGCTGGGAGGGCAAGATCGGCCGCTTCTCGGTGCTGTGGAACATGGAGGTCGACGATCTCGTCGCCGTCGCGATGGACACCGGGGAGGTGCGCTATTTCACGGTGATTTCCGTGGACTTCTACCCCTACGACGGCGTGCCGGCCGAGGTCATGAACCTCGAGAGCGTCGCGCCGCGCATGACGCTGATCACCTGCTACGGCGAGTTCGACCGCGTGGTCGGCACCTCGAAGCAGCGCTGCGTGGTCGTGTGCGAGCCCATCTCGGATAACGACCCGAGGCTCGCGAACATCCGATAAAGCAACGAACCGAAACGGTTTCCCGGGGCGGCTCCCACATCGCATGGGGGCCGTTCGGCTTGCTAAAAGGCGGAAAAAATGATAAACTAACGCCACTGAGCGATTTACGCGGGGGTTATGAAATGAAGAACGCATACGATATTCTTGCCGGGCGCGGCTATCTCAAGCAGTGCTCCCATCCCGAGGAGCTGCGCGAGCTTATGGGCAAAGAGAGGCTGACCTTCTACATCGGCTTCGACCCGACGGCGGACAGCCTGCACATCGGCCATTACGTCGCGCTCATGACCATGGCGCACATGCAGCGCGCGGGGCATAAGCCCATCGCTTTGCTTGGCGCGGGCACCGCGGCCATCGCCGACCCTTCGGGCAAGACCGACATGCGCCGCCTGATGAGCGCCGAGGAGCTTGACCACAACGCCGCCTGCTTCCAGAAGCAGATGGCGCGCCTGCTTACCTTCGAAGGGGAAAACGCCGCCATCTTCGTCAACAACGCGAAGTGGCTGCGCGAACTCAATTTCCTCGATTTCATGCGCGACATCGGCGTTTATTTCTCGGTCAACCGCATGCTCGCCGCCGAGTGCTACCGCCAGCGCATGGAGCGCGGCCTCACCTTCTTCGAGATGGGATACATGCTCATGCAGAGCTACGATTTCCTCGTGCTTTTCCGCGAGTACGGCTGCTGTCTGCAAATGGGCGGCGACGACCAGTGGAGCAACATACTCGGCGGCGCGGACCTCATCCGCCGCAAGGAGCAAAAGCCCGCCTACGCGCTCACGACCGCGCTTCTTGCCACGAGCGAGGGCAAGAAGATGGGCAAGACCGAAAAGGGCGCGCTCTGGCTCGACCCGAACAAGACCAGCGTCTACGATTTCTACCAGTATTGGCGCAATGTCGACGACGCGGAGGTCGCCAACTGCCTCAGGCTTCTGACCTTCCTGCCGCTCGAGGAGATCGCCGCGCTCACGGCGGGCGATGCGGATATCAACGAGGCCAAGAAGAAGCTCGCCCTCACGCTGACCGCTCAGGTGCACGGCGAGGAGGAGGCCGACAAGGCGCGCCTCGCCGCCGAGGCGCTCTTCGGCGGCGGCGGCAGCATCGAACATATGCCGACCGTGGCGCTCACCGAAGCGGACATCAACGAAACCGGCCTTCGCGTGACGGACCTGCTGGTGCTCGGGAAGCTCTGTGCGAGCAAAAGCGACGCGCGGCGCACCATCGAGGGCGGCGGCGTGTTCATGGACGACGTGAAGGTTACGGACGTGTACGCCGCGGCGGACAGGAGCAAACTCCGCGGGGGGATCATACTGCGCAAGGGGAAGAAGAGCTTCGTTAGAATCATTGACAATTGACAATGGACAATTGACAATCGGGGAACGGCCGCTGCGGCGGGGAACGGAACAATTGACAATTGACAATGGACAATTGACAATCGGGGGACGGCCGCTGCGGCGGGAAACGGAATCATTGACAATTGACAATGGACAATTGTCAAGCGGGGACGGCCGCTGCGGCGGAAAACCCGCAGGGGCGGCCCTGTGCGGCCGCCCGCGTAATCCCGACGCAACACGAACTCGCGGGGGCGGATATCATCCGCCCGCCGCCGTCGACGCCGGATGAGGAGCATGAACCGTTACGTCACAGTCAAACAGGAATCCGTTTATGAGAGCGTGATTTCGCGTTCCCGCTTCATCAGCCTCTGTTTCCCGGCGCGGGACGAGGATGAGGCGCTCGCGCGCCTCGCCGGGGCGCGCGCGAATCATCCGGACGCCAGCCACGTCTGCTACGCCTACCGGGTTGGGGAGCGCGGGGAAACCGCGCGCTTTTCCGACGCGGGGGAGCCCTCGGGCACGGCGGGCATGCCCATACTCGAGGCGCTGCGCACGCAGGGGGTCACGAACGCGCTCGTCGCCGTCGCGCGCTACTTCGGCGGCACGCTTCTGGGCACGGGCGGCCTCGCGCGCGCGTACGGCGGGGGCGCCGTGGAGGCGCTGCGCCGCGCGGGCAGGATCGAGCGCATCCCCGCGGCGCTGTTCGCCCTTCACATGGACTACGCCCGCTTCGGCGCGCTCGAGGCTTTTCTTCGAAAGGCCGCGCGCATAGACGGGATCGACTACGCGGATCATGTATTCGTGCGCGCGGCGGTCGCCCTGGAGGACGCGGAGGCGTTCGAGGCCGGCGTCGTCGAGCAAAGCTTCGGCCGCGTCAGGCCGGAACGCTGCGGGCAGGGCCAGCTCGAGCGCGAATTTTAACAAACATCAAACAATTGCCCTTCCTCTCTGGCAACGCGGCCGCGATTCGGGTATAATCGAATTTGGAATATTCCGCGCCTTTGGCGCTCAAGGGGTCTGAAGGGATGACGAAACGCAAAACCATAGCGATGCTCATAACATGCCTCTTCGTTTTCGCGCTGTTCCCCACGGGGGCGCTCGCGGCGCAGTTCACCGCGACCTCGACCCCCGCGGCGGTGCCGGCCGAGGGAGGCAGCGTGACGCTCTCCGTCACCGTTTACAACGATTCGTCCCACGCGATGGAAAACATCTCCATCGCCAACAGCGGCACCGTGCTTTTCCCGGGCACATCGGGCGCGGTCATCGCGCCGGGGCAGTCCATGACCTTCCAGCAGACCGTCACGGTGCCCGCGTCGCTCGTGGGCTCGCCCCTGACGTTCGACGTGACGTGGACGGAGAACGGCGAGGCGAAGTCCGGCTCCTTCACGATCACGGTGCTCAATTCCGGCGGCGGCGCGACCGCGGCGCTGCTCACGCCGACGCGCACGGTCAGCTCCTCGCAGGCCTCGCCGGGCGAAACCATCATACTCACCTACAAGCTCGTCAACAACGGCGTTGCGCCCATCACTGGCGTCTCCATTACGGACCGGGAGATCGCGGGCAAAGAGCCCATGGTCAAGGACATCACCGTGGAGCCGGGCGTGCCTTACGTGTTCACCTATACCTATACCATGGGGCGGGCGACGGTCACGAGTTCCCCCGTGATCACCTTCCTCCAGGCGGACGGCACCACGGGCACCCTCACCATAGAGGACAAGGCCCTGGGCATGGTCAAGAGCAAGATCTCCGTCGAGGTCAAACAGGCCGCGCCGGCGGCGGAGGGGCAGCAGTTCACGCTGATCCTCACCAACAACGGCAACCAGAAGATCAGCAAAATCAAGATCACGGATGAATTGGGCAACGCCGTCACGTCGGACGCGTTCGCCCTGGCCATAGGCGAAAGCGCGAGCTTCACCTACAGCGTGCCCACCGACGCCGAGCGAAACGTCGTGTTCTACATCGCGGGCATGGACGCGACGGGAACCTCCTATTCCGACCATACGGGGACCTACACGGTCAGGAAATACATCGACCCCTCGCTGATCGGCATCAACTTCCGCGCGGAGATCGCCGAACCGCTCGACGCTGCCGGCTCCATATCGATCAACTTCTACGTCGAGAACAGCGGCAGCCTCGAGATGAAGGACCTCGCGCTTTCCGAGGCGCAGTACGGCGTGCTCTACCAGCTCGGCGTCGTGCCGCAGGGCACGCAGACCATCAACCAGCGCATGAACGTGGGCTCCCCGCGCGATCTTGCATTCACGCTCATGCTCAAGGATCCCTCGGGCAACGAATACACCTACAACGCCTACATCACGGCGGGCTACATCGGCGTGGAGCCCGAGGCGAGCCCCACCCCGGAGGTGGAGGTCGAGGGCGGCGGCATCGTGTCGGAGGTCGGCGGCGCCATCTCGGGCGCGCTGCGAACGGTGCTGATCGTGCTTGGCGTGCTCACGGCCATCGCGCTCGTCGCGCTCGTCGCGCTCACCTCGCTTGAGAAGGAGGAGCGCAGGCGCCTCGCGCGCCGCAAGGCGTTTCGGGAAAAGAACTTCCGCGCGCAGCTCGAGGACGGGCCGGGGCATCCGCCCGTACCGCCGCCGGGAGGCGAAACGCGGCGTATCCCCAAACAGTGAATCCGCCGGCGCGCGCTCCGGCTTTTGCAAAGGGCATGCCGCGACAGGGAACGGCATGTTTTTTGCTTTGTTAAGGAAAAGCGGATACATGCCGCGATGACGCGCGGATAAAACAGGATTTTTCCAATGCGGGAGGAGCTATGCTTCAGGGAGAGCTGATCGCTTTACAGCCCTATACGCTTGAGCGCTGCCATGAGTTTTGGAAGGAATATGTGCCCGACCCCGATATGTGGGAGCAAGGCTATGCTTACGATTATGAGGGCATAAACCGGTATTACCAAAGCAAGGTGAAGGGAAAGGGCAGGCGCTTTTTTGCCGTTTGCCACAATGAAAAGACCGTCGGAGAAATCCAGTTGAAATATATCGATCCCGAGCAAGGCTGCGCGACGTTGAGCATTCATTTTTCCAATGACGAATACAAGAACCGCGGATGGGGCACGGAAGCCGTGCGTTTGCTTGTCAACTACGCATTTGAGGAGCTGGGCCTTCATACCGTCTATGCGGACTGTGTTCACAGAAATAAACGAAGCCGGCACGTCCTCGAGAAGAACGGTTTCGCGTATTTGCGCGAAGACGAGGCGCTGCGCTATTATGTTTTAAAACGGTAAATCCCAAATCAACCGGCAAGCTTCGCCGCAGGCTCCCTCATCGCAGGGAGCCAAGGAATGTTCCCCGCCAAAGCGCCCAATCAAAAGCGGCGGGCCGTATTGCAGAAGCGATACGGCCCGCC
>MWBW01000049.1 GCA_002069725.1 Firmicutes bacterium ADurb.Bin248
ACGTCCACCCCCGTTTCTCCTTTTGGCTTTTTCAGATTTCCCAAATAAATTTCAGCCCACCGGCAGCTTTGCCGACGGGCTGAGGGGTTCCGCAAAGCGGAACCCCTTCGTTTTGGCAGATATTCACCATTCGCTGTCAGTTGTTGGTTTTAATGAAAAAGATCGCGCTCACCGCGTCGAACGCCGCGCAGCAGAGCATGCTGATGCCCGCGAGCAGGGTGACGGCCCTTGTCGTCTGGAACGGCGCGAGCATCGCGATAACGCCGAGTATGACGGCCGCGGCGGAGGCGACTGCGACGGAACCCCAGAACGGGTTTTCCGCGCGCCGGAGTTCGACGCCGAGCTGCAGCTTGATTGCGCCGTTTGCGACGACGGCCACGCCCAGCAGCGTGTAAACCACGGGAACGAGCAGGTCGGGCTTGACGAGGCACGCAAGCGCCGCGAGCGCGAGCACCGCCCCCGCGGGCAGGGAGGACATATCAAGCGCGTTCGCGCTGCGCCGCGCGAAGCTCACGACGATTTTGAATACACCAAAGAGCAGCAGCGCGAGCGAAATCAATACGGCGAGCGCCTTGGCGGTGATGTCCGGCACGCACACGAACAGAAGCCCCGCGGCGAAATAGCACAGCGCGGCGACGACGGCCCGGCGCCTGAGCAAGCTGGAAATATCGGTCATATGTACCACCCCCATACGGTTCATCTTAATGATACCCATTTTTTTACCAAAAGCAAGCGTGCCCGAATGGAAAAAACATGTCGATGAACCGCGCTGCGGCGTGCTATAATAACAAAAAAGCACCAGGGAGCAGGAGAGCGAAACATGCAAAGGGATTACGACCTCATCATCGTCGGCGGCGGGCCGGCCGGGCTTAGCGCCGCGATCTACGCGCTGCGCGCGGGTTTGAAAACCGCGCTGCTCGAAAAACAGTTCATTGGCGGGCAGGCCGCCATCACCAACGACATCGAGAATTACCCGGGCTTTCAAAGCGTCGGCGGGCAGGAGCTCACCGAGCTCATGTTCGCGCAGGCCAAGGCGCTCGGCCTTGCGACCGTGAGCCGCGAGGCGCAGAAAATCGAAAAAAGCGGCGGGGATTTCATCATAAAGACCAGCAAGCAGGATTACGTATGCGGCGCGGTGATTTTCGCCGCGGGGGCGACGCCCAGGAAGCTGGGCATTGAAAACGGCTTCGAGGGCGTGGGCGTGAGCTACTGCGCGACGTGCGACGGCAACTTCTACCGCGGCAGGTCCGTCGCCGTGATCGGCGGGGGCGACACCGCGCTCAAGGACGCGCTGTATCTCGCCAAACTCGCCTCGAAGGTATATCTCGTGCACAGGCGGGACGAATTCCGCGGCGGCAAGCTGCTCGCGCAGCGCGTCGAGGAGGGGCGCAACATCGAGAAGGTGCTGAGCTTCGTTCCGCTCCGCATAGAGGGTACGCCGGGCGAGAGCATATCGGGGCTCGTCGTGCGCTCCGTCAAAACCGGCCAGGAGCGCACGCTCCCCGTCGAGGGCATCTTCATGGCGGTGGGGCAGACGCCCTCGAGCGAGCTGCTGCGCGGCTTCGCGGAGCTTACCGAGAACGGCTACGTCAAATGCGACGGGCGCATGCGCACGAGCGTGCCGGGCCTGTTCGCCGCGGGCGACGTGCGGGATACGGTGCTCCGGCAGGTCGTGACCTCCTGCGCGGATGGCGCAGTCGCCGCGGAGCAGGCGGCGGAATATCTGTCCGAACAGTAAGCGGGAGGGGCGCGCCATGTATCCAGGCGATGAAAAATACCGGGCGTACTGCGACATTCTGAACAACGAGCTCGCGGTCGCCCTCGGCTGCACGGAACCCATCGCGCTCGCGTACGCGGCGGCGCTGGCGCGCGAGCTTCTCGGCGGGATGCCGGATGCTTGCGCGCTCGAGGTCTGCGGCAACATCATCAAGAACGCGAAGAGCGTGGTCGTGCCCAACACGGGCGGCCTCAAGGGCATCCCCGCGGCAATCGCGGCGGGCCTGGTCGCCGGGCGCTCCGAGGACAGGCTCGAAGTGCTCTCGCGCGTCACGCGGGAGGATCGCGAGCGCATCACCGCGTATCTCGCCGAGCACGAGATCGCGCTCGCGCCGAGCGAAACGGATAAATCCCTCTATATCGACGTGCGACTTTCGCGCGGCGAAGATACCGCGCGCGTGGTCGTCGCGGACGCGCACACGAACGTCGCGCGTATGGAAAAGAACGGCGTCGTGCTGCTCGACGCGGACGAGGGCGCGCTCCAGGCCGAGTTCGACCGGGAATACGGCCTTTTGAACGTCGCGGACATCTGCGATTTCGCGGATACGGTAGACCTGAGCGACGTGGGCGACGCCATCCGGCGCCAGATCCGCCTCAACAGCGCCATCTCCGCCGAAGGGCTCGAAAACGGGTACGGCGCGCAGATCGGCCGCGTGCTGCTGCGCGCGGCGGGGGACGGGGCCGATCCGTACAGCCGCTGCCAGGCGGCCGCCGCCGCGGGGAGCGACGCGCGCATGAGCGGGTGCGAAATGCCGGTCGTGATCGTATCCGGCAGCGGCAACCAGGGCATCACCGCGAGCCTGCCCGTCATCGAGTACGCGCGGCTTACGGGCGCCGGAGAGGATGCGCTCCTCAGGGCGCTGGTTCTTTCCGACCTGGTGACCATACACCAGAAAACGGGCATAGGCAAGCTTTCGGCCTACTGCGGCGCGGTGTGCGCGGGCGTGGGCGCCGCGTGCGGCGTGGCTTATCTCGACGGCGGGGATGCGGACGTCGTTTCCCACACCATCGTCAACGGCCTTGCGATCACCAGCGGCATCGTCTGCGACGGGGCCAAGCCCTCCTGCGCGGCGAAAATCGCCACGGCGGTCTACTCCGGCCTGCTCGGGTACGAAATGTACAAGAACGGCCAGCAGTTCTACGCGGGCGACGGCATCGTCACCAAGGGCGCGGACAACACCATCAAAAACGTCGGCCGCCTCGCGCGCGAGGGCATGTGCGAAACGGACAGGGAGATCCTTCGTATCATGACGGGCCCCAATTCGTAATCCGATTCACATAATAAAACCCAATAAGGAGATCAACATGGACTACATTCGCTACGCTGTGGACGAATTCCTCAAACTCGTCGCCATACCGAGCCCCTCGGGCATGACGCGAAGAGCCGCCGAGTACACCAAGGCCGCCTTCGAGGCGCTGGGCTGCCCCGCGGAGCTCACGCGCAAGGGCTGCGTGCTCGCCGAGCTCGGCGGCGAGGGGGAGGCGGTCGTGCTCTGCTCGCACCTGGACACGCTCGGCGCCGTCGTCGCCGAAATCAAGCCCAACGGCAGGCTCCGCCTCTCACGCATAGGCGGGCTCAACGCCAACAACGTCGAGGCGGAGAACTGCATCGTCGTCACGCGCTCGGGCAAAACCGTCGGCGGCGCCTGCCAGCTCGCGGACGCGTCCATACACGTCAACCTCAAATACGGCGACACGCAGCGCACCTTCGACACCGTCGAGGTGCTGCTCGACGAGCTTGTGCGCTCGCGGGAGGATGTCGAAAAGCTCGGCGTTTCGGTCGGGGATTTCGTCTGCTTCGATCCGCGCGCGGTCTATACGGAGTCCGGCTTCCTCAAGAGCCGCTTCATCGACGACAAGCTCTCCGTCGCGCTGCTGCTCGCCTTCGCGAAATACCTCAAGGATACCGGCGCGAAGCTTCGCACCAAGGTTTACGCGTATGTGACCGTCTACGAGGAAATCGGCCACGGCGCGACCGCGTCCGTCCCCGGGGACGCCGCCGAGATGCTCGTCGTGGACATGGGCTGCGTCGGCGAGGGCCTGACCTGCCGCGAAACGCAGGTGAGCATCTGCGCAAAGGATTCCTCCGGCCCGTCGGACTACGACATGACCAACGCGCTCATCGCCTGCGCGAAGAAGGCGGGCGTCGACTACGCCGTGGACGTCTACCCGAGCTACGGCTCCGACGCGGACGCCGCCCTGCGCGCGGGGTACGATCTGCGCCACTGCGCCATAGGCCAGGGCGTGTACGCCTCGCACGGGTACGAGCGCACGCACAGGGACGGCATAGCGGCGACGTTCGAGCTGATCAAAGCGTATCTTTTGGAAACTGCGGAAAAATAATATATTCTTTTACATAACGCTTGCCAAATACCGGAACGGGATGCTACAATTACTTTCGGCCCTGTTGGGCGAATATGACAGAAAGGAGCCGCGAGGAAATGACGATCAGGTTGAATCTTGGTGTTTCGGATGGATTCAAGGGGATAAGTGCGTCCTCACGGCCCGTTGCCTGATCCGGCCTTTGCCGGAACTCATGGTTTATACAACGGCCGCGGACGCAGATCCGCGGCTTTTTTTGCGCCGCGGATGAAGAACAGCATCGGATCGGGAGGCGAAGGAATTGCAGGACCGGAAAGAAAAAAAGTACAGAAAAATAAACTGGAAGCTGGCGGGCAGCCTCATGAAAGGGAACGGGCGCTACATACTCTTCTCGGCGCTCGCGCTCGCAGTCGCGGTCGTCGCGGCATACTGCGGGCCGCTCATCGTCAGCTTCACGGTTGACTACGTCATAGGCGACAAGGCTTCGAACCTTCCCGCCTTCGTGATGCGCGCCGTGGAAAATCTCGGCGGGCGCGAGTTCCTGCGGGGGAACCTGTGGGTGTGCGCCGCGGCGCTGGTGAGCTTCACGCTCGTCAACGGCTACGCGACGTATCTTCGCCGCCGCTACATCGCCGTGGCGAGCGAGGGCTTCGCCATGGAGATGCGAAACCGGCTCTACCATCACCTGCAGGCGGTGCCCTACGACTACCACAAGCACGCTTCCACGGGCGACCTCGTGCAGCGCTGCACCTCGGATGTGGACACTGTGCGGCGCTTCATGGCCAACCAGCTCATGGAAATACTGCGCACGGTTTTCATGGTCAGCGCCGCGTGCTACATCATGTTCTCGCTGGATGTGACCATGTCGCTGATCTCGATGGTGCTTCTGCCGGTGCTGGGCGTGTTCAGCTTCGTCTACTTCGGCATGGTGAAGGAGCAGTTCCGCCTTTCCGACGAGGCCGAAGGCAAGCTCTCCTCCACGCTGCAGGAAAACCTCACGGGCGTGCGCGTGGTGCGCGCCTTCGGGCAGGAGAAAAGCGAGCTCGACAAGTTCACCGCCTGCAACGAGGACTTCCGCAACAAGACCTATAAGCTCATCCGGCTCTTCGGCGGCTACTTCGGCTCGAGCGATTTCGTGGGCTACACGCAGATCGCCATCACACTGCTCACGGGCGTGGCCTTCGCGGTCAAGGGCAGGCTGACGCTCGGCGAGGTGATGGTGTTCACGACCTACGTGGCGATGCTGACCTGGCCCGTGCGCCAGCTCGGCCGCGTGCTCGCGGACCTCGGCAAGGCGACGGTGTCGCTCGGCCGCGTGGAGGAAATCCTCGCCGTGCCCGAGGAAACGGAGCCGGGCACCGCGGGCAGGCCCGTCATCAAGGGTGAAATCGAGTTCCGCGGCGTGTGCTTCGGCTACGACGCATACGACGACGTGCTCTCGGATATCTCCTTCACGGCCAAGCCGGGGCAGACCATCGCCATACTCGGTTCGACGGGCTCGGGCAAAACCAGCCTCGTACAGCTGCTCCAGCGGCTGTACCTGTGCACGGCGGGCGAAATACTCGTGGACGGCGTCAACATCAACGACATCGAGCGCGGGTACCTGCGCTCCCACATAGGCATCGTGTTGCAGGAGCCGTTCCTCTACTCGAGGACCATCAAGGACAACATCGGCATCGTGCGGCCGGACGCCATGGCCGAGGACATCCACGCCGCCGCGAAGATCGCGAGCGTGCACGAGGTGATAAATGGCTTCGAGGCGGGCTACGACACCATTGTCGGCGAGCGCGGGGTGACGCTTTCGGGCGGGCAGAAGCAGCGCGTGGCCATCGCGCGCATGCTCATGCAGAACGCGCCCATCATCATCTTCGACGATTCCATGAGCGCCGTCGACACCGAAACCGACGCCGCCATACGAAACGCGCTGCGCGAACGGCGCGTGAACACCACGACGTTCATCATCTCGCACAGGATCACGACGCTGTGCGAGGCGGATAAGATACTCGTGCTCGAGCACGGCAGGCTCGTGCAGCAGGGGACGCACGCCGAGCTTGTGGCCCGGGAGGGCCTGTACCGGCGCATCGCGCGCATACAGAACGCGCTCGAGGAGGACCTCGCGAAGGAACTCGGCGCACAGGGAGGTGAATGAATTGAGCAATACCGCCATTGAGGAGCAGGACTACGACCGCGACCTTAAGGTCGACATCGGCATCTGGAAGCGCCTGTTCCGTTACGTTTTGAGCAACAAACGCGCGTGCGTGCTCTCGGTCGTGACCAACATGGTCATCGCGCTCATCGACATCGCGTATCCGCTCATGAGCCGCTACGCCATAGACAACTTCATCGGGAAGGGGACGACCCAAGGGATACTGCCGTTTATACTGCTCTATTTCGTGCTCATCACGGCGCAGGCGTTCGGCGTGTACTCGTTCGTCGCGCAGGCGGGGCGCATCGAGATGAACGTCTCCTTCGACATCCGCCAGCAGGCGTTCAAAAAGCTGCAGGAGCTTTCCTTCTCCTTCTACGACAAGACCGCCGTGGGCTATCTCATGGCGCGCATGGTCAGCGACGTGGGCAGGCTTTCCGAGCTGCTTTCGTGGGGCTTCGTGGACCTTCTGTGGGCGTCGACCTACGTCGTGGGCGTGATGATCGCGATGCTCCTCTTGAACTGGAAGCTCGCGCTGCTCGCGCTCGTGGTGATTCCGCCTCTGGCGGTGATCTCGCTCTACTTCAAAAAGAGGATACTCCAGTACCAGCGCAAGGTCAGGAAGACCAACTCCCGCATCACGGGCGCGTTCAACGAGGGCATCATGGGCGCGGTCACGACCAAAACGCTCGTGCGCGAAAAGGCCAACTACGGGGAGTTTTCCGAGCTGAGCGGCACCATGCGCCAGGCCTCCGTAAAGGCCGCCGTGTGGAGCGCCATATTCATGCCCATCGTGATGTTCCTCGGTTCCATCGGCACGGGCATCGCGCTCTATAAGGGCGGCGTGGACGTGATGATCGGCGCCATCGGCTTCGGCACGCTGTCGGCCTTCGTGTCGTACACGATGAACTTCTTCGAGCCCATACAGCAGCTCGCGGGCATACTCGCGGAGCTCCAGAGCGCGCAGGCGAGCGCCGAGCGCGTAATCGGCCTGATCGACACGCCGCTCGAGATCGTGGATTCGCCCGAGGTCGTCGAGAAATACGGCGACAACTTCCACCCCAAACGCGAGAACTGGGAGCCCATCACGGGCGAGGTCGAGTTCGAGCACGTGGACTTCTCCTATAAAGAGGGGGAATGCGTGCTGTGCGACTTCAGCCTGCACGTGAAGCCCGGCGAGAACATCGCGCTCGTGGGCGAAACCGGCGCCGGCAAGAGCACCATCGTCAACCTCGTGTGCCGTTTCTACGAGCCGACCTCGGGCCGCGTGCTCATCGACGGCAGGGACTACCGCGAGAGGAGCCAGCTCTGGCTTCAGGCCGGCCTCGGTTACGTTTTGCAGACGCCGCACCTCTTCTCCGGCACCATCCGCGACAACATCGCTTACGGCAGAAAGGACGCCACCGAGCAGGAGATCCGCGAGGCCGCGCAGATGGTCCGCGCGGAGGAATTCATACTCCGCCAGGAGCGCGGCTACGACACCGAGGTCGGCGAGGGCGGCGCGCGCCTCTCCACGGGCGAGAAGCAGCTGATTTCCTTCGCCCGCGTGATACTTGCCAACCCGCGCATATTCGTGCTCGACGAGGCGACAAGCTCCGTCGATACCGAAACCGAGCAGCTCATCCAGGAGGCCATCACCAAGGTCCTTCGGGGAAGAACGAGCTTCATCGTGGCGCACCGGCTCTCGACCATACGCAGCGCGGACCGCATACTCGTCATCCGCGGCGGGCGCATCACGGAGCAGGGCACGCACCGCGAGCTCCTGAAGCTTCGCGGCTACTATTACAACCTCTACACCACGCAGTTCCGCGAGGAGGCGTCGGGAGCGATATTGGACGAGAAGGCAATTGAAAATTGACAATCGGTGAATTCGGGGCGGCCTTCGCTTTAAGCGGGGCCGCCTTTATTTGGGCGTAACGGGCGGATATCATCTTGCTCCGCCCGCGGCGGCGTTCTCCCGTTCCTTGATTGTCAATTTTCAATTATTTCCGCTCCCGCTCCGCCCGCAGGCGGCGTTCTCCCGTTCCTTGATTGTCAATTTTCAATTGTCAATTATTTCCGCCCCCGCGCGGACGTTTTATTAACATTCCGCAAACTGATTGATGCGTTCTACACATTTCGCGCAATATATGGTAGAATAAGCCCGAATTATCATGCAAAAGACCGGTATTCCGCATTCGAGGTAAGAGATGAAACGAGCTTGCGCCATCGCGCTGACCCTCGCCCTGCTTCTGACGCTGCCGCCCGCGCACGCTGCGGCCGCGGCGGCGGACATCAGCGTCGTGCGCGTCCGCCTGACGACGAACAACGCCACGTCCATCGTCATGAGCGTGACGGGCGAATACTTCATCAACGAGAACGGCAGGTCGTTTTCGGGCGGCAGCCTGACGCTGCGCGCGGCGAACGGGGTCATCACCGCCACACACTCGACCGAGGGCGAGCTTTTTTCGGGAAAAACCTTTTCCATAAAGCGCGTGAAGATGGACCCTTCCGCGGGCAGCATGTATTTCAACTCGAGGCGGTACCTCGGGCATTTCAACGTGAAGCTGCTCTCCACGGGTTATATCCAGATCGTCAACGAAGTGCCGCTCGCGCATTATCTCTACGGCGTGGTCGCCTACGAGATGAACGATTCGTACCCCATCGAGGCGCTCAAGGCGCAGGCCATCGCGGCCAAGAGCTACGTGCTCGTCGCCGTGCTCGCCTCGCCCAATGCAGAGTACCACATCGGGGACACCTCGTCGGACCAGGTTTATAAGGGCTACAACTCGGCTTACGCCAACGTCGTCAACGCCGTCAACTCCACCATAGACAAGGTGCTCACGGTGAACGGAAATATATTGTGCGCCTATTACAGCGCGAGCAACGGAGGCGAAACCAACCTCGTGACCTACGCCTGGCCCACGAAGAACGCCAGCAACGCGGGCTACGCCATCAGCATCGACAGTTACGACATCGCCAACTCCGCATCGCTGTGCGAGACCGTGGCGCTGCCCATCAACAGCGCGGGCAGCATCTCGCAGGCCATGTACAACCTTCTGCTCGCCAAGGCGTACGCGGCGCTCGGCGCGCAGCCCACGGGCATCTCGCTGATCAAGGCCGCGGAGGTGCACACGCCCAAGCTCGCGGGCACGACGCGCAATATGACCCTCGTGAGCGTCGTCATGGACGTCACCACGGCCGACGCGACGTATGCCGACGTTTCCGTCACCTTCAACGCGACGGACCTGTACGCCTACGGCGCGGTGACGAACGCGAGCCTTCGCTGCTACTGGGGCGAATATTCCTCGGACGGCACGCGCTACTACATCTATCACACGCGCTGGGGACACGGCGTGGGCCTGAGCCAGCGCGGCGCGCAGCAGCGCGCGAGCGTCGGATACGGCCATGCGGACATACTCGCGTTCTATTATCCCGGCGCGACGCTCGCGAGCGTCACGGTGCCCGTGGTCGCCGATCCCGTCAAGCCCAGCACGGTCAAGGACATGATCCCCGTCGGCACGGGCAAAACCACGGCGCAGGTGAACCTGCGCACGGGCGCGGGCACGGGCTATACGTCGCTTGGCATGCTCGCCAAGAACGCCGCGCTTACGGTCTACGAAAGCAAGGACGGTTGGTATCACGTTTGCGTGGACGGCACGAACACCGAGGGATGGGTCTACGCGAGCTATGTCAAGTTCCAGGCGCTCGCCTCGCCGTCCCCCACGCCGACGCCGACGCCGACGAATCCCTCGGGGTCTCCCGCGCCGACGCCCGTCGCCTACGGCATATGCACGGGCGAGGGGGTCAATTTCCGCAAGGGGCCCGGCACGAACCACGACGCCATCAAAAAGCTCGCGAGGAATACGCAGCTTTCGATATTCTCGACTTCGAGCGTGTGGTACTACGCGCTCTGCGAGGGGGATTACGGCTACATCAGCGCTTCCTATGTGAAGCTGACCGACGGCCCCTCGCCCTCGCCCACGGGCGGCGCTGCGCCTTCGCCCACGTCCACGGGCGGCGGCTGGCCCCCGCTCACGGACGGCGCGACGCCCTCGCCGGGCGCATCCGGCTCGCCCTCGCCTACCCCGGCCGGGGGAAACACGCGCATCGTGGACACGGGCATCGTCACCACGGACGGCGTCAACATCCGCAAGGGGCCCGACGTATCCTACAATTCGCTCAAAAAGCTCGCCAAGAACACGGGCGTGATCGTGCTCGATCGCAGCGGCAAGTGGTGCCATGTGTACGCGGGCGAACTCGAGGGCTACGTTCACGAGGATTATATCAAAATCACAGGCACCGCCATCGTCACCGCCGGCGGCTCCGGCGGCGCGCAGCAGCCGGCCAACGACTATGGGGAAGGGAAGGCCACGGGCAGCGTATATATGCGCGTCGGCCCCGGCACGAGCTATCTGCAAATCAAGACGCTCGCCAAGGGCGCTTCGCTCAGGCTCTATGAGATCAGGGACGGCTGGTATCGCGCCAGGCTCGCCGACGGCACGGAGGGCTGGGTCAGCTCAAAGTATGTGTCCGTTACGGTTGCGCTGCCCGCGGAGCAAACGGAAACCCCGAACACGAATCCCGGCGGCCAAGCCATCGGCACGGGGCTCACGAACACGACCGTCAATTTCCGCGAGGGGCCGGGCACGTCGGGCAAGGTCATCACCCAGTTCAAGAAGGGCGTGAGCGTAACGCTCTACGCGCTCAAGGACGGCTGGTACGAGGTGGAATACGGCGGCCAGCGCGGCTATCTTTACGCCAAATACGTCACCGTCGCGGCACAGCCCACGGGCGGAGGAGGCGCGGGCGGCGTCACGCCCGAAGGCGCGGGCGGCACCGTTTCGGGCGGGCTGACGCTCGCGTCAGGCGCGTCCACGGCAAAGGTCAATTTCCGCACGAAGGCTTCTACGGGTTCCGGCAGCGCCGTGATAGACACCTTCGCCGCGAACACGAAGTTCCAGGTGCTCGGCGAGTGCGGCGAGTGGTATTACATCCTCTACAACGGCAAGACCGGCTTCGTCAACAAGGCTTACGCCAAGGTCACGGCCTCCGGCACGGCGGGCATACAAACCGTCGGGGATACGCTCACGCTCATCGTCACCTCCACGAGCGCCGAGGTCAACCTGCGCCAGGGGCGCGGAACGGACGCCGCCAAGATAAAAACCCTCGCGAACAAGGCTTCCGTCACGGTCTATCTGATACTCGACGGGTGGTGCCTCGCGCTCGCGGACGGCGTCTACGGCTGGGTCATAGACGATTATATTAAACTTTCCTAGCGCTTCGCTGTCACAAAAGCGGCGATGCCGCTTTTGTGAACTTGCGCGCTTTGCCTGCCGTACGCGACGGACGGCGGCGGCCCGCAGGCCAAAGCGCGAATGGCAATGAGGGCGTGAAATCCTCCTGTTGCAATTTACCCTCCGGATGGTTAGAATACCTTCGGAGGGTATGTTATTCTGTATGGATTTTCGATCGATCGATGTTTCCATGAAGTCCATGGTCGAGGGATATTCCGCGCCGTGGAAGCTCAAGTGTTCCGAGTATACGTTCACGAACCTCTTCATCTGGGGCGCGCAGGACAAAATCAGGATTGCCGAGCAGGACGGCGCCCTTTTTTTCCTGCTCGATTTCGGCGAGGGGAGCTTCATGTTCGCGCCGCTCACGCGCGACCCGGGCGGGGACTATGAAAAGGCGCTCGACGCCGCCTCCGCCTGGTGCCGGAAGCATGGCGTCGCGCCCGTATTCCGGGCGGTTTCGGGCGCGATCAGGGATGCTTTTCTTCGCTGCCCGGGCTACGCGCTCGAGGAGGACCGGGATAATTTCGACTATGTCTACACCGTCGGAGGGCTTCGCGACCTCGCGGGCAAAAAGCTCCACGCCAAGCGGAACCACATCAACCAGTTCATGTCGCAGTACGCGGGGCGCTACGAGTATGTGCGCCTGAACCCGGATATGCTCTTCGAGTGCACGGAGCTCTACAACGAGTGGCTGCAGGGCAAGCCGCCCTCCGATCCGGACGCCGTGGGAGAATACGTCGCCATCCGCGCGCTCATCACCCACATGGACGCGCTCGGCGTCGTGGGCGCGGGGGTCCGCATCGACGGCAGGCTCAAGGCGTACACGCTCGGCGAGCGCATGGATTCCGAGATGGCCGTCGTCCACATCGAGAAGGCGGATACGGACATACCGGGCCTGTTTACCGTGATCAACAACCTGTTCGTCAAAAACGAGTTTGCGGATTTGACCTGGGTCAACCGCGAGGAGGACATGGGGCTCGAGGGCCTTCGCCGCGCGAAGCTCTCCTACAACCCCGCGTATCTCATCGAAAAATACGTCGGGAGGCCGCTGTGAGTCCCGAGATCAGGCGCATCCGCAGGGACGAGTACCGCGAGGCCCGCGCGCTCTGGGACGCCGTGTTCCCCGAGGACGCGAGCGGCTTTTCGGAATATTACTTCCGCGCGCGCACGGCGCCCGAATTCATACTCGCGGCCTTCGACGGGGCGCGCATGGTCGCGGACCTGCACGCGCTGCCGTATCCGCTGCGCTTCGGGGATGCCGTCAAACCCTGCGCCATGGTGGGCGGCGTGGCGACGCTGCCGGAATACCGCCGCAGGGGCATCGCGGGCGCGCTCATCCGCGCCGTCCACGAGGAACTGCGCGAGCAGGGCTTCGTCGCGGCCGCGCTCAAGCCGGATGTGGACTTCTACGCGCAGTTCGGCTATTTGCCCTTTGCGTACCACGACGAGTATGAGCTCACGGCAAAGCAGGCCGAGGGTTTCCCGGCGGCCGCGCTTCGCGATGCCGAGCCCGCCGAAATGCTCGCGCTCTACGAACCGTTCGCGGCGCGCTTCTGCGGCATGATGGCGCGTACCCTCCGCGACATGGAGCTGTACCGCGAGGAGGCGCTGCTCTCGGGCCGCGCCGTAACGGACGGGCGCGCTTACGCGCTCTTCTGCGCGGACGGGGAGGGCGCGGCCGTCTCGGAACTGGCCGGCTCCGACCCGCTGCCGCTCGCGTGCGCGCTCGCGCGCGAATACGGCAAGGCGTACTTCCGCCTGCCCGCATCGGCGGAGCTTGCCGGCCTTCGCACGGTTTCGCGCATGATGTTCTCGATGATCTGCCCGCTCGACGAAAAAAAGCTCGTCGAAGACACGGGCGCTTCGAGCCTCGCGGACATACTCGCGGGCGCGCTCGGCCCGTGCTGTACGCTTGAATTTTGTTAAAAATGTGATATTTTGGCTTCGCAGGCGTTTTTTCTTGACGGGCAGGGAACCATATACTATGATTGAACCGGGCCTCCGGCCTGTCCGGCGGCAGAATACGAAGCAGAAAGGTAGTCCATATGGGAGAACAGTTTGGCGAAACTCTGACCAATTTCTTTGCGACGAACGGCAGCATGATCATCATCGTCGTCATGATGGTGGTGCTCTTCGCGGTGATGATCATCCCGCAGCGCCGCAAGGATAAAAAAATTAAGGATATGCTCGCCGCCATCAAGGCGGGCGACCGCGTGCGCACCATCGGCGGCATCTACGGCACCGTGACCAGCATCAAGGACGACATCGTGACCATCTCCGTCGGCCCGGACAAGGTGCGGCTCGTGTTCGCGCGCGGCGCGATCGCCACCGTCGAGGATTCCCCGGTCGAGAACACGATCGAGGACGGGGTCAAGTAATTGACAATTGACAATCGGGCATGATTCGACCGGCTTCCGTTTTAGGCGGGAGCCGGTTTTGTCGCAGGGTGCGGCCCTGTGTGGCCGCCCGGGCTTCGTGCGGCCTTCCCGTTGACACAACGCTGCGCAGCGGCTATCATGTTTGGAAGGCGTGCGGCAGACTTTGCGCCTTCCGGAGGACGGCATGAAAACGTGGCTGAAGTTCGCGCTCTGCGCGGCGGGATGCGCCGCGCTGCTGGTCGTGGTCTATTACGGCATATTCCTGTTTAAGCTCTGGTTTCCGCGCGTCGCCGAGCCGCAAGCGGATAAGATCCGCGTCGCATGCGTGGGGGACAGCATCACCTACGGCACGCGCATTCCGTTTTGCAGGGAAAGATCCTTCCCCGTGGAATTGCAAAAGCTGCTCGGGGATGAATACCAGGTGCTCAACTTCGGCCTGAGCGGACGCACGCTGCTCAACTCCGGCGACCATCCCTACCGGGACGAGAAGTTTTTCCTGCTCTCGCAGGCCGCGGAGCCGAACGTCGTGCTCATCATGCTCGGCAGCAACGACTCGAAGCCCTATAACTGGGACGCGGCCGCTTACGGGAAGGAGCTGGCCGAGCTGGTCGATTTCTACAAAAACCTCCCGGGCGCGCCGGAGGTATACCTGATGGCGCCGCCCGCCGCGTTCGTGGCCGCGGGCAGGACCGAGGTCGTGTACGACATCCGCGCCGAGGTCGTCCGCGACGAGATCCGCCCGATCGTGTTTCGCGTGGGCGAACAAACGGGCGTGCCCGTGATCGACCTCTACGCCGCGACGGAAAACCATCCGGAATGGTTTTCGGACGGCGTGCATCCGACCGACGAGGGCAACCATCGCTTCGCCGAATCTATTTATCATCACATTAGCGGCGGCGCGGCCCCGGCTTCGGGAGGGGTTCTCCGCTGACGGCCGCACGCATGGCGTCGGGCCCGCGCGAACGCGCGGGCCGCAGCCTGTCGAAAAACCCTGGCAAGAGCTGGGGTTTTCGAATAATTTGTGGTAAAATAGGGGTAGAAAAAACACG
>MWBW01000050.1 GCA_002069725.1 Firmicutes bacterium ADurb.Bin248
GTTTATATTTCAAGGATAAAAATCAAAAAAACTACTATTTTTATATATTTTCGGCACTTCCAGCAGCATACCATGAAAATGGCATAGATTTTTTTCATGGAACGCCTCCCAAACGGCCGCGGCCGAATTCTTCCATATTATATTTGAGAGGCCCTGCCAATGCAAGCCATGCGACAGGAAAAGCCAGTAAGTTCCCTTCAAAGCCCCCGTATGCGCACCTCGACCACGCGGCCGATGACCTCGGCGGCGTCCCGGGGCACGATCATGGGCTCGTAGCGCATATTGGCGGGGATGAGCATGAGCGAAGTTCCCATGAGCTTGACCTTGCGAAGCAGCACCTCGTCGCCTATGCGCACGACCGCGATGCGGCCGTTCTCCACGCCCGGCTGGACCCGCACGAGCACGAGCGCGCCTTCGGGGATGAACTCGCCCTCCATGCAGTCCCCCTCGACTTCCATATAAAAGTATTCGCCCGCGACCACGTCGCACGCGGGCACGGGTATGTATTCGCTGATGTTCTCGTCCGCAAGCATGGGCAGGCCCGCGTGAACGCGCCCCACGAGCGGCACGCCCACCGCCCCCTCCACGGGGAGAAAACCCGCGGGCAGGCTCGGGCGCTGCTTGAACAGCGGCGTCACCATTTCATCCCGCCCGAGCAGGTAGTCGGAGGTGACGTCGAAGAGATCGCACAGCTTCACGAGCACGTCGTTGGGCAGCGGCACGCGGCCGACCTCGTATTTGCACACGGCGGCCTTCTGCACGCCCAGAAGGCTGCCCAGATCCTCCTGGCTCATGCCGCGCTGCCTTCTAAGGTCCTTGAGACGGTTCATGCGCGCCTCCTGCGTTTTTTCTCATTGTATCTTAAAAAGAAATTCCATGCAAGCCAAAATAATCCTCCCCAAGTCCCTATTTCGGTATTGACAGTATCCCATAAAGATACTATAATGGGTTTGCACGGAAGAAGCGGCGCGCGATTTCCCGTCCGGCAACGGATTCGTCCGCACGTGCGTTTCCCGGAAAGATATTTGGCGGAGGCTGACATGAATTACTTCGGCTTGTTCTTCACCTTCCTCGTGCCGGGCGTCGTGCTCGGCGTCATGGCCGCGGCCGCCTTCCACCAGGAGGCGAAAGCCCGCGCGCGCCGCGCGAGGCAGCGCCCCGCGCGCAACCAGAGCGCCGTCGTGCGCCGCGACAGGCTCTACGTCCACGATCTGAGCCGCGCCGCCTGAACATTCCGTTTACTGCGCGTCGCGGCCGCTCCCCAGTTGGCCGCCCGCGGTAGAAATAACAAACACATATGCGCCAGTCCAAGCGGACGCCCTCGGGCGTCCGCTTGGATGTTGTTCGTCAAAGAGCAGCTCCTCTTAATTGTACAGCGACGCCTGCAGCGCGAACATCGACGCGTACGCGCCTCCCTGCGCCATGAGTTCCTCGTGCGCGCCGGTTTCCGCGATTCCGCCCCCGGCGAACACGGCAACGCGGTCGCACAGCTTCGCCGCGCCGAGCCTGTGGGAGACGAACACAGCGGTCTTCCCCGCGACAAGCTCCCGGAAATGCCGGAACATTTCGTATTCGGCCTTCGGGTCGAGCGCGGCGGTCGGCTCATCCAAAATGACGACGGGCGCGTCCCGGATGAGCGCGCGCGTTATGGCGAGCTTCTGCGCCTCGCCGCCGGAGGGCTCAAATCCCTCCGGGTCGAATTCGCGCCCGATGCTCGTAAAAATGCCGTCCTTCTCCCCCGCTACCCTTTCGCCCAACCCCGCGCGCACGAGAGCGCCGAGAACATCTTCGTCGTCCGCGTCCCCCGCGAGCACGACGTTGTCGCGGATGCTCATCGAAAACAGCCGGAAATCCTGAAAGACGCAGGAGAACAGCTCCATGTACGCGTCGTAATCGAACTCGCGTATGTCGGTTGCGTCGAGTAATATCCTCCCTTCGCTCGGGTCATAGAGGCGGCACAGGAGCTTGACAAATGTGCTCTTGCCCGCTCCGTTCTCGCCGACGAGGCAGAGCCTTTCGCCGGGGCCGAGCGTGATATCGACGTTCCGCAGCGCCCAACCCTCCGCGCCTGGATAGCGAAAGCCGACGTTCTCGAAGCGGATCTCATGCGCGCCCGCGGGCAGCGGCAGCTTTCCCTGCCGCATAACGCGCGGCAGATTCAGATAGTCGTCTAGCTTATCGTAATACAGGTCGTATGAGCGGATGTCGACGACGCTTGAGAGCATGTTGCGAAGCGCCGCGCCGAAGGCGGTCACCGCCGCGGCGTAGAGCACGAAGTCGCCCACGCCCATCCCGCCCTCGAGCACACGCGCGATCAGGTATGTATAGGCCGCGGCCTGCTCGAGGAAGGTGAACGCCGCGCCCGCGACGCCCGCGCCCATGAAGCGCGCATTTTGACGGGCGATGTTATCGTTGATTTGCAGAAGGGAGGCCTTTTCCCGCGCGAGCATCCAATCCGCAAGGCCGTTGAGGCGAATCTCCTTGCCGTAAGCGCAATCCTCGAAGAGTCTGGCGTAATATATCCACCTGCGCCGGTCGCCGACGACCTCGAACGAGAGCGCCATCGCCTTCGCGCGCGCCCGTCCTTCGATCCACGCGCCGAGCCCTGCGAGCAGGGCGAACAGCAGCAGGAGCTTCCAACTCATCAGCGCGATGAGGGACGCGACCCCCGCGAGCGTCAATACTGCGCCGAGAACATCGAGCGCGCAGTCGAGCAGATATCCAAAACCATGGTAGTCGGAATAAAGGAATTTTTTGGCCTTCTCCTGCATGTCGAGAAAATCCGGACTCTCGAGGTTGGCGTAGTCCGCAAGCGCGAGCCGCCTGTGGAGGTCGAGCCCGAAAGCCGCGTCGACGCGGCAGCGCCTCGTGAAGCCATCCCAGCCGAAAAAGGAGGAGAGAGCGCCCACGGCGAGCGTATAGCCCGCAAGGAGCGCGACGTAAGCGGCAAGGTGCGCGACATTTTGCGCGCCGATGAGCTCATCGATGATGAGCTTAGGCGCGAGCGCCGCCACCACCGGGAGGGCGGAGCGGATCAATTGGTGCAGAACCCGCCAGACGATGTAGCGCTTATCGTATTTCCAGCCGTGTTTGAGAAAGAAAACAAGCCCTTTGAACATAAAGAAGAACCTCCTGTGCGTTTTTTGCTTTCGGGCAAAAAAACACCGCAAAAAGCAAAGCGAACAGGAGCAGCGACGCTGCCCCGGCGCGGCTCTTTACGGTTCAGGAGATGATATAGGGCTTAAAATTCGAGCGCATGGGACAAATCCTCCGATACTACGGCGATTATACGGCACGGCGGCGCGCAGGCGCAAGCATCCGCTCCCAATTGTTTACAAACGCAAGTGTCCCGCGGCTTGTCCCATCCGTGAAAAAAAGCTATAATAATGCGGAATACTGATTCTTATGGAAAACGAGGCGCGCAACATGGCAAGACACCGCCGCAGACGGCGCAGGGTCACCGGAAAGTTCATACTCATACTGGTGCTGTTCATCATCGCACTGACGCTTGGGATATTGGCGCTCTCCAACCTCGGCGGCGGCGGGGAAACCGACCCGACCAAGACCCCCGGCAAGACCGGCGGCTCCGGCTTCTGGACAGACCTGTTCGGCAGCCCGACGCCCGAGGCCACCGTCGAGCAGACGCCCGAGATCACGCCCGAACCGACACCGACGCCTGTGCCGGGCTTCAGCCCGGCGGCGGTCGAGGGCACGCGGCCGTCGGATTTCGGCATGGAAACGGCCATACGGGTCGGCGACGAGATCGTTGATAAATACCTCGCGAGCGCGGCCATCGACTTTTTGACGGGGGATGAATACACCGATCTCCAAGGCGTCATCACGTTTCGCGGCAACAACTTCCGCGACGCGGCGGCCTACGGCACGGTCAGCATGACGGAAAAGGAGCTCGACGTCGAGGGCGCGTGGACGGCCTCGGTCGGCAGCGTACCCAAGGTATACGGCTCCGGCGCGTGGACGGGCTGCGGCTGGACGGGCCAGCCCCTGATCGTGCGCTGGCCGGAGGAAACCAAAAGAATCATGAACCTTTACGACTCCGCCAAGGCAAAGGCGGACCTCGTCGAGGTCATCTACGCCACGATGGACGGGCATATCTACTTCCTCGATCTTGAGACGGGGCAGCGCACGCGCGATCCCGTCAACATGGGCCGCTATCCGTTCAAGGGGGCGGGCGCGCTCGACCCGCGCGGCTACCCGCTCATGTATCTGGGCTCGGGGGACGACAGCAGGGACGACGGCACGGGCTCGAGCCACGCCTCCATCATAAGCCTCATCGACGGCAAGGTCATCTACGAGTTCGGCGAGAAGGACGGCTTCTCTCTGCGCGACCTGTCGTACTTCGACAGCTCCGCGCTCGTGGACGCCGAGACGGACACGCTGATCTACCCCGGCGAGTCCGGCATACTTTACATCATCAAGCTCAACACGAAATACGACGCGCAGGCGGGGACGATCTCCATCAATCCGGAGACCGTGAAGTGGCGCTACAAGGGCAGCCGCACAAATTCCACCTCCACAAAGGACGGCAGCCAGGGCTGGTGGCTGGGCATCGAGGACAGCGCCATCATCTGGCGCGGCCATGCGATCTTTTCCGACAACGGCGGGCATCTGATGTGCCTCGACCTCAACACGCTCACGCTCGACTGGGTGCAGGATACCTTGGACGACACGAACTGCACGCCTGTGCTCGAACTCGAGAACGGCCATCCCTACGTCTACACCTCGACCTCCTTCCACGGCGGCTGGCGCGAGCGTGAGGACGCCACGGCCCTCATCCCCATCTGGAAGATCGACGCGCTCACGGGCGAATACGTCTGGACGAACAACGATTACCATTGCCAGACCGTCATGGGAGTTTCGGGCGGCGTGCAGGGCTCGCTCGCAATAGGCAAAGGCCCTCTCGCCGAGCTGATCTTCGTTCCCGTGGCGATGACGGACGGCTCGCGCGGCAAGCTCGTCGCCCTCTCCAAGGCAAACGGAAAAATGGTGTGGGAGTGCAACTTCGCGGGCTACCCGTGGTCGAGCCCGGTCGCGATCTATGACCAAGACGGCAAGGGCTATCTCATACAGTGCAACTCGACGGGCTACATCCACCTGATCGACGGCCTCACCGGCGACGTTCTCTTCGAGGCGCCGCTCGGCTCCAACGTGGAGGCCTCCCCCGCCGTGTTTGAAAACACGGTGGTCGTGGGCACGCGCGGCGGGCTCATCTACGGCATCAAAATCAAATAACGGAGAACGTATGGCAAAAAAGGTGAACGGCAACACCGAGGGAATCCGCGAATCGCTGCTCGCGCGCCTCGCCGCGCTCTACGAAATGCGCATGGCGATCGACGAGTTCGCCTCTCACGCGCTCGTGGCCGAGGTGTGCGCCATAACGGGCGTGCTCGGGCGCGAGGTATCCGTCTACATCGCGCGGGACGGTTCCGTCGCGGACGTATCCGTGGGCGACAACGCCAAGGTGGATATGCCCGATATGCGGCTCGTTCGCAACAGCGACCGCCTCTGCGGCGTGCGCTGTCTGCACACGCATCCGGGCGGGGACGGGCGTCCCTCGGGCGTGGACCTGGGCACGCTTCGCAGCGCCAAGCTCGACGCCATGGCCTCCGTGGGCGTCGGCGCGGGCGGCAACGCCACGAGCTTTTACGCGGCGTTCCTCGGCGACAGGAAGGATGACGAGCGCGAGGTCGTCGTCTACGGCCCGCTCCGCCCCTACCGGCTGCCGCAGCGGCAGTTATTGGAGGAAATCCGCGCCGCGGACGCGCGGCTGAAGTCCTCCGCCAAGGAAACCGGGGAGGAGCGGCCCGAGCGCGCGATACTCGTGGGCCTCGAGAACGACGAGGAGTACGACACCATAGAGGAGCTCGCCGAGCTCGCGCGCACGGCGGGCGCGAAGGTCGTGGGAAGGGAGACGCAGAAGCGCCGCTCCATGGACCCGGCGACCTACGTCGGAAGCGGCAAGGTGGAGGAACTTAAGCTGCTCGCGAGCGAAACGGAGGCGGACCTGTTCATTTTCGACGACGAGCTGACCGCCATGCAGGCGCGCAACCTCGAGCGGGAACTCGGCACGCGCGTAATAGACCGCACCACGCTCATACTCGACATCTTCGCCAGGCGCGCACAGTCGCGCGAGGGCGTGCTGCAAGTGGAGCTCGCCCAGTTGAAATACGGCCTGACGCGCCTCGCGGGGCAGGGCGCCGCGCTCTCGCGCCTGGGCGGCGGCATAGGCACGCGCGGCCCCGGCGAAAAAAAGCTTGAGGTTGACCGCAGGCGCATCCGAAGGCGCGTCTACGAGCTGACCTGCGAGCTCGAGGAGGTCGAAAAGCAGCGCGCGCTTCGCCGCGCGCGGCGCGAGAAAGGCGCCGTTCCCCTCGTTTCCCTCGTGGGCTACACGAACGCGGGCAAATCGACGCTGTTGAACGCCGTCAGCGGCGCGGGCGTGCTCGCCGAGGACATGCTCTTCGCGACGCTCGACCCGGTCGTGCGCCAGGTGACGCTTCCGGGCGGCACGCCGGCGCTCTTCTCCGACACGGTGGGCTTCATCAACAAGCTGCCGCACGAACTGGTGGACGCGTTCCGCTCCACGCTCGAGGAGGTCGTGAACGCGGATCTGATCCTGCACGTCGCGGACGTTTCCTGCCCGCATTACAGGGCGCAGATGCAGGTCGTCGAGGAGGTGCTCGCGGATCTCGGCGCGAGCGGCACGCCGCGCATAGAAGTATACAACAAAGCGGAGCTGATCCCGGAAAAGCCTTCCGGCAAACCCGGTTCGCTCTATATTTCCGCCCTCACGGGCGCCGGGGTCCCCGCGCTGCTCGCGCGCGTGGAGCAGGAGCTCGGCTCCGCCAGAAAGACCGTCGAGACTCTGATCCCTTATGCGAAATACGACGCCATGGCGTTCGTTCGCAGCGAGGGGCGCATACTCCTCGAGGAGCACCGCGAGGACGGCACGTTCGTGCGCGCCCTCGTCGACGAGGCAAGCGCGAAGAAGCTTCGGCACATGCTCGGGCAGGACGGATGAACAAGAACGCGAAGGGTCTCCTGCTCGTGCTCGCCGCGGCGGTCGTGTGGAGCGCCAACTCCGTGCTTATCAAGAGCCTCGATCTGAGCGCTCCTCTGATCGCGGGCATGCGCGCCGCGTTCGCGGGCGTATTTTACGCGGCGTTCATCCGCCCCAAAAAGCTCGTCTGGAACTGGAAGCTGCTCGCTACGCTGTGCGTGTTCACCATACAGAGCGCGTGCATCGTGATCGCGGTCAAAAAGACCAGCGCGGCCATCGCAATAGGCATGCAGTTCACGGCGCCCATCTGGATCTATGCCTTTTCGCGCATCAAGGGGTATCCGTTCTACTTTCGGCGCGCGCTGCCGCTCTACATACTCGCGGCAGGGGTAATCGTGTCGATGTTTTCGCGCGCGGAATCCGTCACGCGCGAAGGGAACCTGCTCGCGCTGAGCACGGGCCTGTGGTTCGCGCTGCTGACGCTTCTCAACAAGGACGTCGGCAGGGAAAACCCCATAGGCCTGGTCAGCCTCGAAAACCTGTTCATGGCGGCGGTCGTGCTGCCGCTGCTGTGCCTGAAGGATATCCCCGGCCTCGTCAGCCTCGGCGCGACCTCCTGGATCGTGCTCGCGGTGCTCGGCATCGGCCAGTTCGGCCTCGGGTATGTGCTCTACACGATAGGCCTTCGCCACACGACCTCCGCGCGCGCCTCTATGGTAAGCCCGCTCGAAATGGTTCTGAGCCCGCTCTGGGTCGCGCTGTTCATCGGGGAGCTTCCGGACCTCGCGGGCCTCATCGGTTTCGGATTGATCGCCGCGGGCATCGCGCTCGAGATCGTTTTTACCCACAAGCTGACGAAGGCCGCGAAATCCGCGGCCCCGCAAGCCTGACCAGGCTCATTTGTCGTACCGATTCTCCTTTTCCCGGAAAAACGCGTGGTCGCGCAGGAAGCCCGCGCGGATCAGCGCGTGGCGCTTCTTCATCTCCTCCGTGCGGCAGCGCTCGATGAGCGCTTGATACCGCGCGCGCACCTTTTCCATGACCTGATCCCAGCCCACGGGTATGGTCCGCTTCGCCGCCTCGCCGAGGGCTGCGAGCTTGTGTTCATCCTCCATGTTCGCGCCGACGACCGCGGCGAAATCCTCCGCCTCGGGCCTGCACAGAAGGCCGTTGACCCCGTCCCGCACGGGCTCGGCGGCAGCGCTGCCGCGCGAGAGCACGCTGGGCGTTCCCATGACGGCCGCCTCGCGCACGACGAGCGAGAACGTGTCGTAGAGCGAGGGGAAGGCGAACAGCGACGCGCACTGATAGAGCCCGTCGAGCAGAGCGGTATCCCGGACGTGGCCCGTGAAGACGACGTTTTCGCCGAGCCCGAGCTCCCGGCTCTTTCGCCGTATGGCTTCCTCATCCGGCCCCTGTCCGGCGAGCACCACGGAAAAGCGCCTGCCCTGACGCTTGAGCAGCGCCGCGCCCTCGAGTATGAGCAGTATGTTCTTTTTCCAGTTGAGCTGGCCGACGTACAGCAGCACCGGATGGCCGAGGTCGATCCTGTAGCGCGCCGCCGCGGCCGCGCGGTCCTCGGGATTGACGGGGCGAAGCTCCGCGCCGTTCTCCATGACGACGATCTCGCCCTTGAAGCCGTAATCCCGCAGCGCGCTCGCCGAGGTCTTGCTCACCGCCCAGACCTCGTCGCATCGCTCGTAGAACTCCACGACGAAACGCACGCCTATGCTCGCGAGCAGCTCCGCGCGGGTGAGCTTATAGAAATCGTCGTAATACTTGGAGTGGAAGGTGCCCACGAGCGGCACGTCGTGCTTGGCGGCGAGGCGCAGCGCCTCCTGCCCGGAAAAAAACGGCGTGTGCGCAATGTCCAATGTGACCGCCTCGATGCGCTCGTAATAGTGCCGGTCGAGCACCGCGAGCCCCGCCTTGTATTGGGGCGAGCCCGGCAGGGGCATGCCGGTATAGTCGATCAGCTCGAAGGGATAGCCGCCCCGGTAGCCCGTGTCCGTCATGGGCGCGACGACGTAGCATTCGTCCCCCATCGCGGGCAAAGCGCGCGCGTAATTGTACACGACGCGGCCGACGCCGTCCACAATGGGATAAAAGGAATCCGTAAATTGACCGATCCGCATAACGCATTTCTCCGTGCTGTTTCCGGCGCGATAAAATTAAGCATATTAAGTATAGTTCGACGCAGGGCGGCTTTCAACCGCTTCGCCAAGATGTGACAGAAGGTTTACACGTATGTCAGAATCTTTCCGGCGGGCCGTCCTCCGGCGTTGTCTTAACGATGGGCTTGAGCGAGCGCCGCGAGTAATTGCGGTTGAAGTACGGGTCGCCCGCGGCGAGCAGCGGGCGCAGCGCGTCGAAGGCGCGCATGCGAAGCTCCTCCCCCGCGTCCTCTATGCGCGGGAGCTTCGCGTGCAGCACGGCCCGCGCGTAGGGCGTAAACACGTTGGTCAGCCCTTTTCGCATGAGGCGCACGCAGAACGCGACGTCCGCGCCGACGGGAAGTATATTGCCGTCGTCGAAGCTGTCGTCGAAGCCGCCCGCGCCGTGGAATACCTCCGCCTTCACATACAGGCACGCGCCGGACACGGCGGCGACCCCGCGCGCCGTGTCGGTGAAGCGCAGCCTTCGCGCCGAGGGCGCGGCTTCGATCTCCCCCGCGTAGGGGCTGCCCACGGCGCCGCAGAGCCCCGCGACATAGCCCGCATGGACGAGCCTGCCGCCCCCGTCCCACAGCGCGCAGCCCACGGCGCCCGCGCCGCGCCGGCCGGCCTCGCTTCGCAGCGCCCCGACGAGGTCGGGCGTGAACAGCTCAACGTCCCGCGCGAGAAAGAGCAGATCCTGCGCCGTCGCAACCTTTGCGGCCGCGTTGCACAGGCCCGGGAAGCCCGCGCCCTTGACCGTGACGACCCGCGCCGCCTTGTTCTTTTCGAGTATTTCGTAATACTTGAGCGCGCGCTCGGAGGTGCTTCCCCCGTCCGCGATGATGATGCGCGGCTTGTAGAAGGCCGAAGTCTCCTCGATGCTCTCGAGGAGCCGCCTGAGTTCATCCGCCCCGTCGCGGTTGGGGATGACGATGGCGATCCCGCCCTTTGCTTTGGGCTTCGCCGCGACGCGGAAGCTGCCCCGCCACAGCCCGGAGGAGACGGAGCAATCCAAATCGGCTTTCGCGAGGTAGTCCTCTATGGCCGCGCAGCCCTCGCTGCCGCCCATAGGCTCCGGCGGCGCGCCGCGCGTGAGCAGCACGCGCTCGATGTGCTCCGCGCTTTTGCATTTCGCGAGGCAGCGAAGATAAAAGGCGTAGCTCTCCCCGGGCGAAAAGGCGCTCTCCACGCCGGGCGCGGCGCACGCGTCGTAGAGCGCCTTGGACACCGCTACGGGCGCGCCGAACAGATCATAGGAGAGCGCGGTGACCTCGTCGAAATCCGGCTTGAATATCGGATTGGCGCGGCGGCCGCCCGCGAGGCAGTCCTCGTCCGCGTAGAGGAGCTTCGCTTCGCGCTTGGCCTCGATGCGCCGCGCGAAACGGTACAGCGCGTCCGGCCGCAGCGTATCGCCCGCGCGCACGGCCATCACATAATCCCCGGGCGCGGACGCGCCCTCGCGCGCCGGCTCGAAATGGCGGTAGGTCTGCGCCTCGAGGGAAGCGAGCGTCTTCTGCGCGCCGCGGCCGCCCGCGCCCGGCACGATCACGACGAAGCGCGGCGGATCGCCCGGCGACCATGCGCGCTGGCGCGCGAGCTCGGCTTCGTCCGGCTCGGTCAGGGCGAGAAACGCCTCGTAATCCTCCCCCTCGTCCGCGTCCTTCGCGCGGGACTGGAACAGCGCTGCGATGGCGTCGATCAGCGTGGTTTTGGCTCCTTTTGTCATACGGCTAGTATGGCGCGGGGCCTGTGGGAAGATTCTTCCTATCTGCGCGGGAGCTTCTCGGGCTCGGCGGGCTCGCCCTCGCCCTCGACGATCATCCTCTTGATGCGGACGGGTTCGAGCGGCCTGTCGTTGCGGCCCGTGGGGACGGCGGCGATCTCGTCCACAACCTCGATGCCCTCCGCCACGCGGCCGAAGGCCGCGTACTGCCCGTCCAGATGCGGCGCGTCCTTATGCATGATGAAGAACTGCGAGCCCGCGGAATCCGGGTTGCCCGCGCGCGCCATAGAGATCACGCCGCGCTTGTGCCTGACGGGGTTCGCGACGCCGTTGGCGGCAAACTCGCCTTTAATGCACCACTTGGGGCCGCCCATGCCCGTGCCTTCCGGGCAGCCGCCCTGTATCATAAAGCCGGGGATGACCCGGTGGAAGCAGAGGCCGTCGTAAAAGCCGGACGAAGCCAGGTGGAGGAAGTTTTTCACCGTGTTGGGCGCGGCGGAAGAATCGAGCTCCAGCCGAATTTGTTTTCCGTTTTCCATTTCGATCGTGACCATGTCGTTCTCCTTAATTTATTTATGCGTAGAGGAAATTCATCGCGAGCGCCCCGTAGACGTTGAAGAGGATGCCGAAATACGCCGCGGCCTTCTCCCATGCGCGAAGGCGCGGCTCCCCCGCCCCCGGGCGCGGCGAGAGCAGATAGTAGGCGAGCGCGAGCGGCAGCATGTCCACCGTATACCTCGCGCCGAACTGCCAGCCGCCGAAGGTCTTGTGGATGCACAGCGCGAGCATGTTGAAGAGCATCGCGGCAAGAAGCGCGGCGCGCGCAGGCGAAAAGCTTCGACGGATGAGGTTGCGGACTGCCGCCGCGAACAGCAAAAGGAAAAACGGGTTCGCCACATAGAACAGGAACCCGTTGAACACGGGGTAATCGAGCGCGAGGTTCAGCTTGAGCGAGACCGGACGAAACCAGATGTTAAAGAGGTTTTCGGCAAGATACGAAAGGTGGAACTGGCCGTTCTGCGCCTCGGTGAACTCGGGCAGATGGTTGTGCCCGAACTCGAGCGGGTTTCCGAAACGCGCCCAATTATACCACATGTACGCGAGGGCGACCGCGGCGACGGGCAGCCACGCCTTCCACTGCATGAGGGCGGTGCGGAAAAAGCCGCGCCCTTCCCCCCGGTCCCGGTCGTAAAAATACACGAACAGCGGCAGGAACGCGAAGACCGAGAACGGCCTGCACCCGACCGCGAAGGCGACCATCAGATACGCGGGCACGCGCCTGTTTTTGAGCGCAAAGAGGAGCGCCAGCAGCAGCAGCAGGAAGTTGAGCGACTGCGCCATGAACCAGACGCCGCCGTTGGTGCTCATCCACATGAGGTTGCCGCCCCAGGTGAGAAAGAGCGCGAGCAGCGCGCCGTGCTGCGGCGAGAAGCGCGCCCTGAGGGCGAACCGGTAGACGAGCGCGGCGCTGGCCATCGCACAGAGCGCGACGAGCAGGTTGTTGGGCGTATGTTCGCCGAAAACAAGCGCGAAGGGCAGCAGCGCCGCCGACGGGAACGGCGGGAAGGAAACGAAATACTTGCCCCCGTAGATCGCAAGCTCGAGATAATCGTAATTCCGCCCGAGGTCGAGCCGCCCTTCGAGCCAGGAGCGGGACTGGAGCGTATAGCTGTCCCACGCGCTGTGGGCCAGCAGCGTGCCGCCCAGAAGGTCGTGGATCAATACATACCCGAACAGCATCAGAAGCAGCATGAGCGCGAGCGTCACGCGCTCCTCTTTTTTATCGCGCGGCTTCAGCGATTCCATACGAATGCATGCGGCGCCTCCTCGCCCTTCAAAACGCGCAACGCGCCCGCGGCAAGCGCCTCGAGCTCGAACTCCCCGGGCATGAGCTCGACCGGGGCGATCCAGCCGACGCGGCGGACGATCTCATCCGTAAGCCGCTTCGAGCGCGCGACGCCGCCCGTAAGTATGATGCGGTCCACCCTGCCGCACACGACCGTCGCGAGGTCGCCTATGCCCTTGGCGGCTCCGTAGGCCATGGCCTCGAAGATAAGGGCCGCGCGTTCGTCCCCCGCGTCTATCATGCGCTCAACCTGCCTGACGTCCGCCGTGCCCAGATGCGCGCGAAGGCCCGCGTTGCCGCGCACCTTTTTGAGCATCTCCTTATAAGTATACTTGCCGGAATAGCAAAGCTCTATGAGCGGCTCGGCCTGCAGCTTGCCGCAGCGCTCCGGCGCGAAGCCCGCGTCGTCGTCGCTGTACATGTCCACGGCGCGCCCGTTGTAGTAGAGCCACACGCTCGTGCCGCCGCCGAGGTGCTGCACGATAAACGTGCATTCCGCGAAGGGCTTGTTGAGTGTTTCCTTCGCGCACTTGTGCGCCATGGCGCGCGTGTTGAGCGCGTGGCCGCGGCTCTGCTTGCCGATCTCCGGCAACCCCGTAACGCGCGCGACGGGCGCGAGCTCGTCCACGACGACGGGGTCGTAGATATAGGCCGGAATATGAAGCGGGGCTGCGATGGCGTATGCCACGGCGCAGCCCACGTTCGAAATGTGTTCGCGAAGGTTATGCTCGCTGCCGACATACGCGAGCATATCCTCGTTGATCCCGTATGCGCCGGTTTCGCAGGGCGGGAGCATGCCGCCGCGTGAAACCACGCAGGTGAGAGAGTCCAAACCAAAGCCGTGCCTCCCGAGGGAAGCAAGCACGCACTCTTTCCGGAAGCTCAACTGATCGATTGCCCTAAAATAAGATTTCAGTTCATCGTCGGTATGCTCTATGGCTTCGCGGTATAATTCCGTTTGATCTTCAAAAACAGCGATTTTAGTCGACGTGGTGCCGGGGTTGACGACGAGTATCCTGTGCATACGTGGCGGTCCTTTCGGACGCCCCCGCGGGAGCGTTAATGCGCGGCGTGCCGCAGCATTATCTTACCACATATTTCAGCTCCCCTCCATCGTTAAATCCGATATACCCGTACAGAAGGCATTGAGAGAGAACTGCGATGAATTCCGTGTTTGTGGGCGGCCATTCGCCCGCGCCGGCGCGAAAAAGCCTTGAAAGTACCTGCCTGTCTCCGCGCTCGAACGTGCGCTGGACGGCGAAGCGGATGTTCCGCTCGATGCCGGCCTGCAAGCATTGGAAGCGCTCTGTCAGCTTGGGATACACCAGGGAACGCATGTTGTAGAGGTACTCCGGATGTTCTTGAATAATCGACAGAATATGGTATACATACGCATAACCTTTGTATCTGGGATGCATACCGATCTTCTGAAGGAGCATAGCCGGAGCCAGAGCTAGTTTTTCCATACGGTCACTTCCTTTCTTCAAGATTTCGTTTTAGATGTGGTCTGCCGCACTGTAAAAAACATGTTAATGCATAAGCGGGACAGAGGCAATATATCAGCAGTATTCGAGCATATTCGACAATTTATCCCGTTGCGGGCCTTTCTGTAACCGATTGCGCTGCGAGCGGCCGTGCGGCCAAATTTTCGAGTTGACAGCCTTAAAGACGTTAAGGTATACTATCTTTTGCGGTCGGTCGCCGGGGAGCATAGCTCAGCTGGGAGAGCACTTGCCTTACAAGCAAGGGGTCACAGGTTCGAGCCCTGTTGTTCCCACCACACGTGGCCCGGTAGTTCAGTTGGTTAGAATGCCAGCCTGTCACGCTGGAGGTCAGGGGTTCGAGCCCCCTCCGGGTCGCCA
>MWBW01000051.1 GCA_002069725.1 Firmicutes bacterium ADurb.Bin248
CCCCGCCCCAGTCGCTGTTGCTCGGAGATGGATCAATATCTTCCCCTTCCCCGCTGGTGGGCGACGGCGTCGGCGGCTGCGTGGTGGGCGCGGGCGTGGTGGGTTTGGGCGTCGCCGGCGCGGGCGTGGTAGGCTTGGGCGTCGTCGGCGTCAGCGTGGACGAAGGCCATGTCTGGGTCGGCGTGGGCGTCGGCTTTGTGGTCGGCGTCGGCGTCGCGGTCGGCTTTGTGGTCGGCGTAGGGGTCGCGGTCGGCTTGACGGTCTGCGTCGGCGAGGGCGTGGGCGACGCGGTCGGGCCGCCCGCCGGCGACGCTGTGGGGCTCGATGTCACGGGAGGCGTCGCGGTGTTTCCCGCCGTCGTTCCAGGCACGGTTGTACCCGGCGAGGTCATGCCCGGCGTCGCGGAAGGGAGAACCCCGCCGATTTCGCCGCCGTAATCCTTGAAAAGCTGCTCGAGCGTCACCAGATCGACCCACTCCCCCGCCTCGTCCTGGTATTGCACCATGCCGGAGAGAACGCGTATGGCGGGCAGGCCGTCCTCGGCGTCGTCGTAGATGAAATCGCTCAATACTTCGTCCGCTTTGCCCGCGTTGCCCAAGAGCAATATCGCAACGACGATCAGCGCCGCGGCGAGCGCCGTGCCGAGTATCGCGATGATCATTTTCAGCGTTTTTCTCGATTGCCTCATATACTCACTCCTTATCGTGGCTTTCCACATATTCGATGATCCGGTTGAGGAAGATGCCCTCGGGCGAATCATCCGTGTAATCTCCTCTATCCATATAGAATTTAGCTATAGTATATATGCTCCTCGACATCGGCGCACCGTATAGAATGATGGTATTGCTGCCATTTGTAAGCTTGATGTACGCGCGAAAAATAAAGTCCGTATCGAGATTTTCATCTCCGATGTTGATGCGAACCGACGCGAAACGGATGCGCCCGTCGACTGTTTCAACAATAAAATCCTTCGTCACGCCATTTTCTATCCAATAAGACCTGCCATATCCTGTCGGAAGCTCGTTGTTTTGGCAGATAATAAACGGATAAGAGTCATAGAATTGAGGATAGTTGAACGCCACAGTTCCATATTCGACAAGCGCATAGCCCGCAATGCCCGTCGTAAGCAAAGCATTGCGCGTGCTTTCCGATATGCCGCTCTTAAACCGTATCCCGCTGTTGCCCTGTATGCGCGCGGAAAAACCGTGATAGGTGAGCAGATCGGTGAGGCCGTCGATCTTTGTCGCTGCGTATGCGCCGCCCGAGAAGGAAAGCAGCCACACGCTCATGCCTGCGGGCGTTCCGGCGGCGTTGTAGGAATACATTACGGCGTTGGTCGCGGCATTCGTGTAGATCGTGGCGCTCAGCACGCCGCCCGAGAGCGTTCCCTGATATGCCACGCCGTCGATCCAAAGCTTCGTGTCCGTATAGCCTGTCGGAACAGACACGCTTACGACGTGTGTTTGAATATGCGCTTCATTACCGGCCGCGACAGCCGTAAGCAGTTCCGAATAGCGCGCGGACATGTAGCGGATGGCTCCATTGAAGCGTATCTTATGCCAGCCCGCAGCGGAATTCGCCTCGATAAGCTCGAATGTCTCACCCGGATACGCCAACTCGGTATCGATGTACGTTCCGTTAGGCGCTTGCCGCACGTTGATGCTCTTCATTACGTTTGTGATCCTGATCTTCGTAAACACCCTCGCGAACGCGGCCTTCTGTATGAAGCCGTCTCTTGCGCCATAGGAGATCTTCACCCAGGCGTCATTCGACGAGGCGACGAGTGCACAGGAATCCGCGCCCATCACGCCGAGTATCAGCGAATTGAGGTTCGATTTCGCATACACATACGCGTCGTGCCCGAGCACGTCGTATGTCTTTTGGAACGTCACGCCCGATATGCTCGCCAGCGCGTCCGCCGCGCCGAGGGCGGAATACGATTGGACCGCGCAGCCCGGGAAGTAAAAGCCGAGGATCTCCTCCAAGGTCTGCTTCTCCTTCGCGCGCAGCAGCGCGCCCCGCTGCGAGAGGCCTACGCCGCTGCCGTGGCGCGCGTGGCGGATGGTGTAGCTCACGACGACGCTTGAATCCGTCGCGCTGTAATTGGGGATCAGCCAGTAGTGGCTCAGCTCGCCGGTCGCGAAAAAGCCGAGCGGACGCCCATTGGCGGGGGCGATGTAAAAGTCGATGTCCTTGAGGTTGACGACGACCGGGCTCAACAGCCCGCTTCCGTCTATGGCAACTCCCGAAAAAGTCAGGTCGATCGAGCAGAAATGCGTACATATGTGCTCAGGGCCGGTGCTTGAATGATGCCTGCAGGCCGCGGAATAACACGCGCCGTTCGCCATGGAAATCCCGGTGATCGTCACGCGATCGGCCGTAAGGCCGGGATAGGTCGCCTGGAGCGCGGGCACGAGCGCGTTGGCGATGAGCGAGCGCACTTCAGTTTCGCTGCCGATAGGCGTTGCAGGGATGGTGACCTCTTCGAGGTATTTTGTGCCGCGTACCGCACGCAGATCAAAATCGTCATACTGCACGCGTTCATCTCCGCTGCCCGACTCGTTATACTCGTTTTTTGCGGTTTCGGTATAGCCGCCGTTGGAGTCGCAGTAATATGCGCGGATCGGCTTGCTGTCGCTTCCCACCAACAGCTTGCCTGCGGTGTCGTTCACGGCTTTGGTTGTGCTGTCGAAAACATATATGCCGAAATAGACCTGGCTTCGGTTATAATCGTACAAATCGAATACGCGTCCGTCGGTGCGCTTGGATTGCACCGCGAAATTGCGCGCCACGATCGCCTGCGCCTGCAGCGCGGCGGCGTACGGGCTGTCCCCGATCTCCGCGGGCAAAACGCCCTTGAGGTATTCCTCGATGTAGATGCGGTTGACGAGGTACAGCCCCGCCCAAAGGCTCTCATAAAGGCCGCTTTTCGCCTGATAATAACAATGGAGCTCGCCCTTGTAGATTCGGTCGGACGGGTCATTTCCGTTGGACACCTGCGCGACCTTGAAATAGTTGTATTCGAGCTCGGCCGGAGGCGCGTATTCCTTAAAATAAAAGCCCGCGCCGGTATGGAGCAGCGAACCGTCGGCGGCGCGCAGTTCGAGAAGAGCGCCGCTTACGGATATCGTATAGGCGTAGTCGCTTTCGATCTGGAAAACGGGCGTACCCGACGCGTCGCACAGAGCGTAGTTGCCCGTGAAGCATACGGCGGCCTTCGCGTGATCGAGCTGCGAGAGCAAAACGTTGACGTAACGCGGGTCGGAGGCGCCCCCCGCCGCGAACGATTTGACGGAGGATTGCGGATCGTAGCTGTGGCGCTGCTCGGGGGCGGCGCCCTGATCCTGATTTTCCGGGTCGAACGGGTCGTAGACGCCGTTGGCTTCGTCGTCCCCCTGCGCGAGGGAGGCGGCGGGAAGCGCGCCGAGGACGAACGCAAAGACCAATATGATGCACAGCAGCTTTCTCATGCATTTGATTTTAGACAAAAAAAGCCGCTTTTTCAAGCGGCCCGGAACGTATTTGTCATTTGTTTACAAATGCCGCGTCAGTCTCGCATCCTGCGCGCGAGCTCATAAATCAGGATGCCCGCGGCGACCGAGGCGTTGAGCGATTCCGCGAAGCCGTACATCGGAAGCCTGTATTTCCGGCACATTCCGGCGGCCTCGTCCGATACGCCGTGCCCCTCGCTGCCTATGACGAGCGCGCAGCGATCCCCGATCTCCGGCAGCGCGCTTTCGCCCTTGAGATGGCCGCACACGAGCGCGAAGCCCTGCTCCCGCATGCGTTCGAGCGCGGCCGGAAGCTCCGCCTGCCAGATGGGCAGGTGGTACACGGAGCCCATCGCGGCGCGCAGCGGCTTTGGCGCGAACGGATCCGCGCAGCCCGCGCCGAGCAGCACGCCCGAAGCGCCCATCGCGTCCGCCGTGCGGACGATCGCGCCGAGGTTCCCGGGGTCCTGCACGCCGTCCAGCGCGACGATCAGCCCCGCCGGATAGTATTCGGGAAGCCCCCCCTGCGGCGTTTTCACCGTGGCGCAGACCCACTGAGGCGTCTGCGTATTCGAAAGGCTTTCGAGCACGGCGCGCGATACGACGTGCGCTTCGGCCCCGCCGCCCTCGAGCACGGCCGCCATAATGTCGTGCCCCTCCTCGAGGAAGGCTTCGACGAGCTGTGCGCCCGATACGACCGCCTCGCGCACGAGCTTTTCCCCCTCGATGAAGTGGAGGCCCTGCTCGAGCCTTCCCTTGCTGGAGGCGAGCGCGCGGGCGAGCTTCACCCGTTCGTTTCTGGTGCTCTCGATGCGCATGCTTTCTCCTTTTGTTTATAGGGGCGGATATGGAATCCGCCCCTACGAAAACCCGCCCGCAAGCGGCGTTCCCTTGATGATCGATCGCCAATTGACCGGGCGGATGATATCCGCCCCTACGAAATCCCCGCCGCAGCGGCCGTTCTTCCGATTGTCAATTGTCAATTCAATTATCAATTGTCAATTATCAATAGCCCCGCGTTTACGCTCTCGCCTTGTCGGCAACCTTGACGAGCTCGCCGAAGGCGTTCATGTCGCTGACGGCGAGGTCCGCGAGCACCTTGCGGTTCACGTCCACGCCCGCGAGTTTGAGGCCGTTGATCATGCGGCTGTAGGTGGTGCCGCAGAGCCTGGCGCCGGCGTTGATGCGCGCGATCCAGAGCTTGCGGTATTCGCGCTTCTTGTTCTTGCGGCCGACGTAGGCGTAGGCCATCGACTTCATGACCTGCTCGGAAGCCGCGCGATACTGCTTGCTCTTGGCCCCGAAATAGCCCTTGGAAAGCTTGAAGACCTTGCGGCGCTTCTTAACGGCGTTGACCGCCCTTTTGATTCTTGCCATTTTCGTGTTCCTCCTTACTTGTACGGGATGAGCTCGCGGATCTTCTTGGCCTCGCACTCGGCGATATAGCCGGTCTGGCGCAATCCGCGCAGGCGCTTGGTATCCTTCTTGGTCAGGATATGCCTCTTATAGGCCTTCGCGCGCTTGACCTTGCCGTTCTTTGTAAGGTTGAACCTCTTCGCGGCCCCCCTGTGGGTTTTGATCTTAGGCATGGGGTATTCGTCCTCCTTAGTTGGAAATCAGTTTTTAGCTTGCTTTCGGCGTCAGCACCATGGTCATGTTGCGGCCTTCCTGCTTGGCGGGGCGCTCGATTAAGGCGTTCTCCTTCACCATTTCGAAAAAGGCGTTCATGACCTCCAGCCCGATGTCCCCGTGCCTGATCTGGCGGCCGCGGAAGCGGATCGAAACCTTGACCTTATCTCCGTTCTTGAGGAATTTGGCGCAAGCCTTCGCTTTGACTTCCATGTCGTGCTGGTCGATCGTTGCCGAGAGCCTGATCTCCTTGATCTCGATGACCTTCTGGTTCTTACGCTGTTCCTTCTCACGTTTGGTCTGTTCAAAACGATACTTGCCGTAATCCATGATCTTGCACACGGGCGGCGCCGCTTGCGGCGCGATCTTCACCAGATCGAGATCGGCTTCCTCGGCCATGCGCATCGCGACGTCGATGCTCACGACGCCCTGCTGGTTGCCTTTGTCGTCGATGAGGCGGACCTCCCTGTCGCGGATCTCCTCGTTGATCAAGAGTTCTTGGCTGGCGATATGCTGACACCTCCAAATAAAAAATTGCGGGCGCGAAGCCCGCAATCACAAACGACATCCGTCGATGTTTGTTTGTTTTGACCGCGCCTGGCTGTGCCGCCGGCGGGTGAGAAGCTGGGCTTCTGCTTGACCGTAGGTTATTATATTCGCAAACGCAATGAATGTCAACGAATTTTTCCCTGATTCCCGGAAGTTTATTTGATCCGCATGAGTTTGCGCGCAAACGAAACCCCGTTCCCGTTTACGCCGGTTTTAGCCTGCTTTTCAGATACGCTTCGAGCTGCGCGCGGATCTCCGCGGTTTCGCTGCGCGCCCCGGCGCTGCCCTGCGCGGAATCGTCCCTGCCGCCGCCCTTTCCGCCGGTCATGGCGTTCACCGCCTGGCAAACCTCGCGCATGCCGAGCTTAACTCCTTCGGCGCGCGCCATCCTGTAAAGGAGCTGACCGCCGTTTTCGCTCATCGCCACGACGACGGCTTTGCCCTTCTTGCATACGCTCTCGCACAGCATGCCGAGTTCCGCCATGTTGAGGCCTTCCCCGAGCGTCACGGCAACGGACACATCTCCCGCCTTGGGCGCGTCCCGCAGGATCTCCGCTGCCTTATAATCGAAAAGCTCTTCGGTGCGCTTTTTGAGTACGCGCCGGGCGTCCGTCAACTCCTCGCCCTGTTTGACGACCGCCTGCGCGGCCTCGGCGGCCTTCGTGCTGAAGCGCCGCGCGATGGCGTCAAGGAGCCGCGCTTCCTCCATCGCCGCCTTTACGGCGCGCATGCCGCACAGGAAGAACACGCGCGTGCCGCCCTTGTAGCTCATGAACGACGTGATTTTGACAAACCCGACCTCGCCCGCGCGGCCGCAGTGCGTGCCGCAGCAGGTGCAGGAATCGACCCCGCCCGCGTAGACGATGCGCGCCTCGCCGGTCAGCCCCTTTGCGCGCTTTCGAAGCTCCATGCCGTCAAGTTCGGCCGCGTCCACGATTGCGTATGTCGTAGGCTCGTCCCGCTGCACGGCCTCGTTGAGCGCGAGCTCGAGCGCGCGGATCTCCGCCTGCGTAAACGGGCGGTCGAAATCCACGCTCACGTAATCTTCCGCCATGTGGAAGCCCACGTTCGCGCAGCCGTAAAGCCGGTGCGCGACGCCCGAGAGCATGTGTTCCCCCGTGTGCTGCTGGCTGTGGTCGCGGCGGACTTGCTCGTCAAAGCGCACCGTGACTTTCGCGCCGACGGGAAACGCGCGCGCGCAGCGGTGCCATACGTCGTGCCCGTCCTCGAAAGCATAGCTCACGGCCGCGCCGCCGACGGAGCCCGTGTCCGATGGCTGCCCGCCGCCCTCCGGGAAGATCACCGTTCGGTCGAGCAGCACCTCGAAGCAGTTCTCCCCCGCGCGGCAGGCGAGCACGCTCGCTTCGCATTCCCTGATGTCGTGGTCGTAATAGAGTTTCTCGGTCATGGGGCGCTCCTTTGAATATATCCTTTGCATTATAGCACATTCCCTTGAACCGGCGCATCCGAATGATATACTATAGTTGCAGATCATTTGGCATTTGGAGGGAATATGCAGAAGTTCAGCGAATTCAAGTACGAGCGTCCCGATTTGGCCGCGGCGCGCCGCACGCTCTCGAAGCTCGCCAAAAGCGTCAGGCGCGCGAAGGGCTTTTCCGAGGTCGAACAGGCGATCTTCGGCTACTCGAAGCTCCAGAGCGCCGTCACGACCCAGATGAGCCTCGCCCACGCGCGGCACACCATCGACATTAAGGACGCGTTCTACGACGCGGAGCAGAAGTTTTTCGACCGCGCGCTGCCGCTTGCGACGCCGTGGATTCTCGCGTGGTACAAGGCGCTCACGAAATCGCGCTTTACAAAAGAGATCGACGCGCGCTTCGGCACGCAATACCTCCACAATGTGCGCAAGGAAATGAGCGCCATGTCCCCGAAGCTCATGCTCGACATGATCCGGGAGAACAAGCTCGCCCGCGAATACGAAAAGCTGCTCGCCTCCTGCAAGGTGGATTTCCACGGGGAGCAGCTCAACCTCTCGGGCCTTCGCAAATACGCGCAGAACCCCGACCGGGCGCTGCGCCGCGAGGCGGCGGGGCTCACGAGCGGTTTTCTGAAGTCCCATGAAGCTGAGCTCGACGGGCTTTACGACAAACTCGTGAAGCTTCGCACGCGCATGGGGCGAAAGCTCGGCTACAAGGATTATACGCCGCTCGGCTACCTTCGCATGGGCCGCACGTTCGCGCCCGAGGAAGCCGCGCGCTTCCGCGAGCAGGTGGCGAGCGTGCTCGTGCCGCTGTGCCAGAAGCTCTACGACGAACAGGCCGGGCGCATCGGCGTAGACAAGCTCAAGGTCTACGACGAGGCGTTCCAGTTCCCGGACGGCAACGCCAAGCCCGAGGGCGGCAAGGAATTCATGCTCGCCGCGGCGCAGCGGATGTACCGCGAGCTGTCCTCCGAAACGGGCAGATTCTTCGACGACATGGTCGCGCGCGAGCTCATGGACCTCGAAACCAAGCCCAACAAGCGCGTGGGCGGCTACTGCACGGGCTTCCCGGACTTCAGGGCCGCGTTCATCTTCAGCAATTTCAACGGCACCTCGGGCGACGTGGACGTGCTCACGCATGAGGCGGGCCACGCCTTCGCGGCGATCCAGGCGGGCGAAACGCAGGAGCTGATCGACTACCTGACCCCCGGCATGGAGGTCGCGGAGATCCACTCGATGTCCATGGAATACTTCACGCATCCGTGGATGGAGTTGTTCTTCGGGCAAAAGGCTGAAAAATACCGCTACGCGCACATACTCGGTTCTTTGGTGTTCGTGCCCTACGGCGTGATGGTGGATGAATTCCAGCACATCGTCTACGCGAACCCGGATATGAGCCCCGCCGAACGCAAGGCCGAATGGACGAAGCTCGAGAAAAAATACCTGCCGCAGCGCGATTACGACGGGGATGCGTTCATGGAAGCGGGCTCCTTCTGGCAGAAGCAGCACCATATCTATTCCCTGCCGTTCTACTACATCGACTACACGCTCGCCTCCATGGGCGCGTTCGAGTTCTTCGGGCGCATGACGGAAAACCGCGAGGAAGCCTGGAAGGATTACCTCGAGCTCTGCCGCGCGGGAGGAAGCCTGCCCTACAAGGATCTGCTCGCGCTCGCGCATCTGTCGAACCCGTTCGAGCCCGGCTCGGTGGAAAGGGCCGCGGCGCCGCTCGTGCGCGCGCTCGAGGCGATCGACCGCGCGGCGCTCTGAGTTGCGCGGACGCTCCCGCGCCATACTAAAGACAGAAAGGAAGGACGACTTTTATGAAGCTAAAGCTCTTTTACCTGCCCTCCTGCCCGCACTGCCAGCTTGCGCTGCGCTGCATCGACCAGCTCCGCGCGGAAAACCCGCGCTACGGGGACGTTGAAATCGACATGATCGACGAGGGCCGCCAGCGCGCGCTCGCAAACAGCTACGACTACTGGTACGTCCCCTGCTTCTATCTCGACAAGGACAAGCTCCACGAGGGCCACGCCGAGAAGGAGGATGTGCGGCGCGTCTTTGACAAAGCCGTCGGCGAGGCAGGCGCGAAAGAACGCGAGGTTGCTTCTCGGTAATTGGCAAATGAAAATTGACAATCAAATCAAATTCGTAGGGGCCGATTCAATATCGGCCCCTGATCGATAACGTCGAATGGTATGTTCGGGCGGATATGGAATCCGCCCCTACCCGATGATTTCCCTCGCCACGTCCGGGTAATTCGTGATGATCGCGTCCACGCCGGCCTCGGCGAGCTCGCGCATGGCCTTCTTGTCGTTGCAGGTCCACGGGTGGACGGCCACGCCGTTCTTCTTGCAGCCTTCGATCACGCCCGGGCCCTGCGCCGCGAGGTAATGCGGGTGTATGGCGTCCGCGTGCAGGTAGTTCGCGTAGATCCACGGATCGACCATGCCTTCGGAATACAGCAGGCCGATCTTCGCGGTCGGGTCGAGCTCGCGCAGTTTCATGAGCACGAAGTGGTTGAACGAGGAATAGAGTATCCTCCCCTGCATGCCCATCTCTCGCTCGAGCTTGACCAGCTCGTCCCAGATGCCGTAGTAGATCACCACGTCGGACTTGATCTCGACGTTGACGGTGAGGCTCGTGGGCTTCAACAGGCCGTAAACCTCCTTGAGCGTGGGGATGCGCACGTTCTGATAACCCTCCATGCCGGCGGAGAAGTCGAGCGCCTTCAACTCCTGGCAGGTCATGTCCACGATGCGGCCGGTGCCGTTGGAGGTCCTGCCGACCGTTTCGTCGTGACAGACCACGAGCTTGTTGTCGGCGCTCATGTGCACGTCGAGCTCCACGCCGTCCGCTCCCATCTCGACCGCCAGTTTGAATGCCGGGATCGTGTTCTCCGGCGCGTAAGCGGACGCTCCCCTATGCGCCCATACCTTGGTTTTCATATCGCACCTCCTGGTTTGTTTGTATGCAAACGCTTATTTCCCGATGACCTTCGCGAAGGCGTCGATTGCCGCGTCCACGTCCGCCCTGGTCACGCCGAAGTGGGTGACGAAGCGCATCATGCCGTTCTCCTCCGGGTTGACGAGCACGCCGAGCTCCCGCATTCTTTCGGGGATGGCGTCGAGCAGGGCGCGCGGGCGGCTGATCCTGAAGAACACGATGTTGACCTGCACGCTCGCCATATCGGCCTCGATGCCCGGAAGCTCGTTGAGGCGCGCGGCCATATGGCGGGCGTTCTCATGGTCCTCCCAGAGGCGCTTGGGCATTTCCGTTATGGCGATGCGTGCCGCCGCGGCGAGTATGCCTGCCTGGCGCGTGCCGCCGCCGAGCATCTTTCTGTACTTGCGCGCGCGCTCGACCTTCTCGCGGCTCGCGGCGAACACGCAGCCCACGGGCGCGCAGAGCCCCTTGGAAAGGCAGCAGGAAACGGAGTCGCAGTATCGCATGATGTCCTTGGCTTCGCACCCGAGCGACACCGCCGCGTTGAAGATGCGCGCGCCGTCGAGGTGCACGGGCAGCTTATGCGCCTTTGCGACGCGGGAGACGCCCTCCATCACTTCGAGCGGCACGACGCGGCCGTTGGCGAGCGCGTTCTCGAGGCAGATGAGCGAGGTCGGCGGATCGTGGATGTCGTCGGTGCGGATGGCGCCCTCGATGAGCGCGGGCACGGGGATGCTGTTCGGATAGACCATCTGGCGGATGTTCGCGCCGGAGAGGACAGCCGCTCCCCCGACCTCGGAGGTGAAGATGTGGCTCTCCGCGCCCGCGATGACCTCGTCCCCGCGATGCGTGTACACCATGATGCCGAGCTGGTTGCCCATCGTGCCGGAGGATACGAACAGCGCGGCCTCGGTGCCGAGGATTTGCGCGGCCTCCTCCTCGAGGCGGTTGACGGTCGGGTCGTCCCGGTAGACGTCGTCGCCGACCTCGGCGCGGTACATGGCCTCGCGCATTTGCTTTGTCGGATGTGTGACGGTGTCGCTTCGAAGATCGATGTAGCCCATAATCTGTGTTTTATGCCTCCTCAAGCTCGAGCATCACGGGGCAGTGGTCGCTCCCCATGACCTCGGGCAAAATCACGCTGTCGCGCACGCGCGGGCGGAGCCGGTCGCTCACGACGAAATAGTCGATGCGCCAGCCGGAGTTGTTCGCGCGCGCGTTGCCCATGTAGCTCCACCAGGTATAGGCGCTCTTGCGCTCCGGGTAGAGATGGCGGAAACTGTCCGTGAAGCCCGCGGCGAGAAGCTCGGTGAACTTGCCGCGCTCCTCGTCGGTAAAGCCCGCGCTCCTGCGGTTGGCCGCGGGATGCCGGATGTCGATCTCCCGGTGCGCGACGTTGAGATCGCCGCACAGTATGACGGGCTTGAGCTTGTCCAGCTCGACGAGATACGCGCGGAAGGCCTCCTCCCAATCCATGCGGTGCTCGAGGCGCAAGAGCTCGCGCTGCGAATTGGGCGTATAGCAGTTGACGAAGTAATAATCCTCGTACTCGAGCGTGATCACGCGCCCTTCCTTGGGGAAGCCGAGCTTCCCGTGCTCCGGCAGGTCGAAGGCGACCGAGAGCGGCTCCCGTTTCGCGAACACGGCCGTGCCGGAATAGCCCTTTTTCTCGGCGCTGTGCCAATAGGAAACATAGCCCTCGGGCGAGAAATCCACCTGGCCGGGCTGAAGCTTGGTTTCCTGCAAAGCGAGCACGTCGGCGTCGATGAAGGCGAAGAACTCCGCGAAGCCTTTCGTCAGACACGCGCGAAAGCCGTTGACGTTCCAGGACACGAGCTTTGGCATCTCAGCCCTCCCGATAAAATGTGTTGCCGCCGATGAACTCGCGCAGTATGCTCGTGGGCGGTATCTCGTCCTCGATGTCGGCGTCGAGGAAGTAGTTGAGGAATTTTACGATGTCGCGCGCCGCGGCGTAGCTCGGGCTTTCGGCGGGCACCTGCTGGAGCAGCGGGAACACGTATTTTCGAAGCACCGCAATCTCGTAGACGAGCGTCGTGTTGAGGAACATGTCCGCATTCTCCTGATAGGGGAAGATCCACGTTTCCTCGCCCTTGCGGACGCTCGGCCACATGGAGAACGTGCGCTCCATGGACGCGCCGCGCGTATTGTAGTCGCGCACGAGCCTGCGAAGCAAGCGTACGTCCGTCGTGCGGATGCGGTTGTGGTCGTCGAGGTTCAATGTCGTGAGCGCGCTCACATACACGCGGAAGAGCTTGTTCTCGTCGATGCCGCCGGCCGTAAGCTGCGGGTTGAGGCCGTGTATGCCCTCTATGATGACGGGCTGCCCTTCCCGGGCGCGGACGATCCGCGCGCCGGGCGCGCGCTTTCCCGTAAGGAAGTCGAACAGCGGGGTCTCGACCTCCTCCCCGCGCAATATTGCCGCGAGGTCCGCGTTGAAGCGCGGGATGTCGAGGGTATTGATGTTCTCGAGGTCCTTCTCGCCCTTCTCGTCGCTGGGGATCTGGTCGCGGTCGAGATAATAGTTGTCGAGCGAGAGCATGATGGGCTCCTGCGCGAGCACGCGAAGCTGCGTGGCGATGCGGTGTGCGCTCGTGGTCTTGCCCGAGGAGCTCGGGCCCGCCACGAGCACGGCGCGCGCCCT
>MWBW01000052.1 GCA_002069725.1 Firmicutes bacterium ADurb.Bin248
CACCTTGGTGATTGGAATGAACCATTCATGAACATATATGGGCATATGTCAATATTGTTTTAGGTAGGTTTTTACAGGAATGCCATTACTTAATTGACAATCATCAAACGTATATAGCGGCGACGTACATAGGAGCGATACTTGCCGCACCGACCTTTATTCTTTTTCTTCACACATTTTTCCACCAGCGGTTCAATTTGATAGCGAAGATATTTATAGCACTATATGGAATATTTCTCCTCTGCATGCTGGTGGAATGGACAGCTACCGGCAACGTTGAGTTGTACAACCGGTATATTTACAGTATATTCAATTCGGTAAATCTACTCGGTATCATCTACGCCCTCATATTTACCGTTCTCATGAATCACCGAAAAGTGGAGTATGCGGGCATAATATGCCTTGGTGTCAGCCTGTATTTTGCTGGATCGGTCGTATCACTGATAACCTTGCTTGGGCTACAGGATCTGGGCATTTACATTATCGACGGTTATTTCGCCATGACGATCATTTTTGCGGTCGCCTTGGCGATGCGTTTTTCACGCGTCCACACCGCCCTCGAGAAAGCGCACGACGACCTCCTCGTCATCGACAAAATGAAGGACGAGTTTCTGGCCACCACCTCGCACGAGCTGCGCACGCCCCTGCACGCCATCTCGGGCATGGCGGAGATCATGGAGACCAGCCCCGACGAGCCGCCGACCGAGCGGCAGAAGGAGAGCCTTGCGATCATGCGCCGAAGCGCCCTGCGGCTCTCGCGCCTTGTCGACGACATACTGGACTTCAGCAAGCTCCGCGCGGGCAGGGTCGACCTCTTCCTGGAAGAGGTCGACCTGGCCGGGCTGCTGCGCGGCATGGTCTCGCTGGCCGGCGCGCTCGTCGGCGACAGACCCATACAGGTGCGCGCCGAGGTGGGCGACGGCCTTCCGAAGATCATCGGCGACCGTCACCGCATAGAGCAGATCGTGCTGAACCTCATGGTCAACGCCATCAAGTTCACCGCCGAGGGAGAGGTGACGCTCACCGCCCACACCGAGGGCGAGGGCGTCAATATAGCTGTGCGCGACACCGGCTGCGGCATCGACACTGACGACATTGCCGGGATTTGGAGCCCGTACCGCCAGGTCGAGCCCGCCGACACGCGGCGTCACGGCGAGGTGGGGCTGGGCCTCGCCATCACCCGCCAGCTCGTCGATATGCACGGCGGGCGCATCAGCGCCGTCAGCGAGGCCGGCAAGGGAAGCCTTTTCACCGTGTGGCTGCCGCCGTGTCCGCCGGAGGGGATCGCGACCATGCATCGCGCGCCGGACGAACCGATATGCCTGCCACCCCCTCCCCGGAGCGATGACGAGGCGCCGGGCGAGCCGGGGGCCGTGAGTTTCCCGCGGCGCGTCGACGATTCATCGGAGGTGCGCGTGCTCGTGGTCGACGACGACCAGGCGAACCTGCGCATACTGGTGGAGGTACTCTCGCGGCAGGGCTACAAGGTGCGGACGGTGGCCAGCGGTTCGGAGGCCGTGGCGGCCATGGAGGCGTCCATTCCGCACATCGTGCTCCTCGACATCATGCTCCCCGGTATGAGCGGCTACGAGGTCGCGGCCAGGATACGCGCGACCTACAGCGATATATACATCCCCATAATAATGGTCACCGCGCGCAGCGGCATGGAGGACATGGTAAAGGGCTTCGCCTTCGGCGGGAACGATTACATCGTAAAGCCCTTCAACTCGCGGGAGGTGCTGGCGCGCGTCGAGAACCAGCTCGCCATCAGCAACATGATCTCCATGGAAAAGCGGGTGGAATCGTTTATGCGCGGGGGGACCGCTCCGGAGGAAACCTCGCTGGTCGCGCGCGCCGCAGCGCTCGACGAGGCCGTGCGGCGCCTGAGCGACTGGGAGGCCATCATCAGCAAGGACCTGAGCGTGGCGAAGGGCTTCCTTACGCGGCTCATGCGCCGGACGGTGCAGACCGACTCGGTGGAGTACGACATCGACTACGACCCGCTCTTCGCCATCGGCGGTGACGTGTACGACGTGCACGAGTTCACGCCGGGCAAAATCCGCGTCTTCCTTGGCGACTCCACGGGCCACGGCATCCACGCATCGCTGAACACCATCACCATCATGACCGAGTACGGGCAGCTCCGGGGCGAGCTCGCATCGCCCTCGGAGATGCTCACCGCGCTCAACGACCGCTTCTGCTCGCGCTTCTCGCATTACCGCATCGTTTTTACCTGCTGCATCGCGGAGATCGACCTCTTCGCCGGTACGGTACGCTTCGCCTCGGCCGGCCATCCGACGCAGTTCGCCACGTCGGACGAGCAGGGCGTCGCGCGCCTCAAGCCCGCGGGCCCCATTATTGGCTTCAGGAAGGGGGTCCGGTACAACGAGCTTCTCATGGACTTCAAGACCGGCGCGGTGCTCTTCCTCTACACCGACGGGCTCCTCGACGAGGGATTCAGGATGTCGACCGCCGCAACGAGAGACGGTTGGGTGATGCGCGGAGAGGAATACCTGCGCGGCGTGCTCGAAAACCTGCCCGGTACGCTCTCGCCTGCGGAGATATGCGCGGCAGTAAAGAAGGAGATGAAAGGCGAGCGCCGCAAGAAGGACCGCCTCACCGACGACGACATCACCATCATCGCGCTCCGGAGGAAGTAGGGGGGGCCGATACTACCATGATTTCATCTTCGGGCGAGAGAAAAAGAAATGATCATGGAGAAATGGAATGAATTCTTTGGAGAGTGACGCGCGAGCCCAGAAGGTCTGGCTTGACGACTATAATCTATGGGTGCAATTCACCGATGGAAGAGTTTTGTCCGTGCCGCTTGCCTATTTTCCACGCCTGCGGCGTGCGAGCGGGGAGCAGAGAAACAAGTTCGAAATGAGCGGTGGTGGTTTCGGCCTCCACTGGGACGAGCTCGATGAGGATATAAGTGTGCCGCATCTCCTGCTCGGAAGGTATGACAGGGTTGTCGTTCAGGCAGGCGCCCGTGGTGTCGGTCGAATAGAACGTTGATGATTTAACGGGTTTCGTCAGACTGGTAATAGCTTTTCAATCACCCCGATTCTACCCTTTTGCAGCCAGATCCAGTACGCGCACGCAGTAGGGCGGCGAGTCCACGCCGTCGCGATACCATTCGGAGGGCCGCGTCATGCCGGCCTCGCGGCAGAGCGCGACGTGGCGGCAGACGGGACAGGCGCTGGTGTCGGGCGCCACGCGCGAGCGGTATTCCGGGGAGTCGAGCGTCTTTGCGAGGGCTCCCGGCGCGAAGGTGCCGAGGGTTTCGCTTGCTGAATGCGCGAGGGCGATCGCGCCGTCGGCGAGAACGACGAGCCTTCCGGCGCGCACGAGCGGCGGCGAGGGCGGAAGCCAGGGCATCGTGAGGACGGCGGCGACGGCGCCGGCGAGCGGGTTTTCGAGCACGCGCACGCGCAGGCCGTAGAGGTTCAGGAGCGCGGCGGCCTTCACCAGGGCGATGAAGTCGGCGGGGGAGAGCAGTTCGCCGTCGATCGGTGAAGGGCCGCGAACGGTGCGGATGAGCTGGATGAGCGTGAGGCTCTGCACGGCCGGGTATGCGCGGAAGAGGTCGTCGGCGAAGCGCGGGAGCTCCGGCACCAGGCTTCGGCCCGCGCAGGCGAACACGTCGACCGCCAGCCCCGCGTCAAGGGCGAGCTCGATTCCGCGCCGCGCCGCGCCCGAGGCGCCTTCGCCGCGCAGGCGGTCGTTGAGCCCGTCCGGGCCCTGCAGGCTGATCGAGAGCGCCAGGGCTTTGCCGAAGCGCGCCAGGGAGGTCGCGGCCTCCGCGTCGAGCGGCGCGCCGGTCGTGTTGAGATAGACCGACTCGAACCCGAGGCCGAACGCCTCGTCTACCAGGCCGTACAGGCCGTTCCACAGCAGCGGCTCGCCCCCGGTGAGGTGGACGCTCCGGTAACCGGCTTCACGTGCGTCGCGTAGGACGGCGGCGGCCGTGTCGAAGGGCATGTCCGCGTGGCCGCCGGGACGGGCGCGGACGAAGCAGTGCGCGCAGGCGTTGCCGCAGCGCGTGGTGAGCTCGATGCTGAGGTTCTCGCGCGCGGCGCCGCGGTAATCTTCCGGGGTCCTTACTCCCCCGACTGAAACCGGCGCGAGGCCTGCGAGCGGCCCGGCGAGCGCGCGGTATTCCGCGGCGAGACCGGGCATGCCGAGCGTTTCGGCGCGGCGCGCGCCCTCGTCAAGCAATTCCAGGATGATCCCGCGTATGCGCTCCACCGCGCGACAGGATTCTATGACCGATCGAAGGCCGTTACGCTCGCCTTTTTCCCAGTAAGCACGACCCTCGGCCGGGAGCGCCACGCAGAGCGCGGCCCGGCGCCGCGCGGCGAAGTCCTCTTCCGCGTCCTGCAGGTCGTCGAGGAGCCGCCATGCGACGCCGAAACATTCATATATATGGCGAAGATCCGTGAGTGCCATATCGTCGAAACCGCACCGGCGGGCGAGCATAAGCGGTGCGGCGTTCCAGGTCGCCATTTCGTCGCGGAACCGTTCCATGTAGGCGTCCAGGGTATCGGGCCGCTCGCGCTTCGTCACCCCGCGGTAATAGGCGTCGATGAGATCTTCCGCGAGAGCCGACAGGGCGGCGTCGCCGTCGGCAAGGAGCGCGATGCCCGCGCGGTAGCGGCGCCAGGCCTCGCTTCGTATGAGCAGGGCCAGGTGCGTCGCGGGGAGCTCGCCGTCGTTGAGGTGGTCGTCGAGCGAATGGAGCAGCATGGCCATGGCCTGGACGGCGGCCGCGCGCTCGAGCGCCCAGTCCGGGGCGCGGCGCGGGGCTGCGGGCGAGGCGTGTATATAGGCCAGCACCGTGTACGAAGGCGCGTGGAAATTGCGGAAGAAATCGGGCGCGCCGTCGCGAAGGGCGGAGCCGTAGCGCATGAGGAACAGGGCCGCGTCGGTGCGCTGGGACGGCGGAAGCGCGCGGCAGAGCTCCGGTATGGCCGCGTTGACCATGGCGTGGACGGGCCGGGTGATATCGGACAGCGCGGCCGTGCCGAAGCGGAGCGAGTCGGCGCCGGGGACAAGGGGCGAGTCGTGGCTGGAGTCGGCGGATATCATGGGTGGCGCTTCAGCCCGGACGCGGGAGGATGTGCGCGGCGAAGGCGCGCTCCGACGGCGTTTTCCTGATCGAGCGACGAAGCGACAGCGGCGGAGAGCGTCATTCGCGGATGATGAAGTATTTCTTGTAGTTGGAATGCACCCTGCCGTAGTACTCGGCGAGGTCCGGATTGCCGGCCAGGGTGTAGTAGAAGTAGAGCAGGTACGACGTCTTTATGATGTAGATATTTATATCGCGGCCCTTGAGACCCTTGGATATCTCGCATTTGCCCTTTTTGACCATCTCGTGGGCCAGTTTTATGTGCTGCTCGAAGTTTTGGATATCGGAGGCGAAGTCGGCGCCTCCGGAAGTGAGGCAGTTGCGCATCTTCACCTCGTCGAGGCTGCCCGACATTAGCAGGTACTTTTTGAGTAAGCGCATCGAGTTGCTCACCGAGGCCTTGTTTACGGCCTCCCTGAAGAGCGTTTCGAACCTCTCGAAGGCGGCAAGCTTCTCCTGGTAGGAGTCGGGCTCGATGCCGTGTATCTTTTTATACATATTGAACGCGATGGACTCGACCTCCTTGCAGTCGATGTCCGAGTCGATGAGCTCCTTGAGCTTGTTGTAGTTGTTGGGATTGCGGTCCAGTATCTTGGTATAGAGCGATACCCCTTTGAGCGCCTCCATATAGATTTGGAGAGTTCCGGAGGAAAAATTACCCTGGGTATAGTTCTTCATGCCCTCTATTATCATGGACGACTGGGCGGTGAGCAAAAGGGCGTCCATGTCGGGATTGAAGTCCTTGGACGAGCGTCTGCGGGGCGCCTCGTGCTCGATTTCCCTTGCGGGCGGCGGAGGTGGCGTTTCGGCCGCGGCCCGGCGCACGGGTTCGGTCCTGGGCTTGCCCGCCTTTATCTTGTCGGCGAAGGGGTTGTCCAGGTCGACGTCTATGTCGAAAGAATCCAGATCGAAGTCGCTCAAGTGTTTATTTTCCCCGGCCATCCGTATAACTCAATATATTCCGACATGCGTCGTCCCCCCACGATCGGATGCTGGGAACCTGGAAAGTATACCGGATGGCGGTAAATTGTCAATGATTTTGCCGCCGCTTTTCAGGCCGGTCCGGCGGGAGTTCCCCCTTCGATTACATCGTAGACCATATCGAAGGACACCAGGTTGGCGAGGAGCGCCTTGATCGGCATTCCACGGGTGGAGGAAAGCAGGCGTTCGTCGATATGGCCGCGGAACTCGTAGTCGAAGGCGCTTCTAACGAGTATGCTTCCGAGGTATTCCAGCGTGTCAATGTGGTAGAGTTTGATTTCCATCGATTCCATTTCCGGTTTTCGTGTAATAATCGGTCTCCCCCCTCAGGAGGCTTCCGGATGCGCGGCGCGACTGGATTTTGGTTATGTTCCTTTTTATGAGTATCCAGTCCTCTCCGGTGTCGTCTGCTAGCATGCGCTTTAACGGCTCGATGGCGCCGCGCTCGCCGATCTCTCCAAGCGACGCGATGACGCGGCGGCGCACCTCCAGGTCGGGGTCGTTTAGGGCGCGCGTGAGGGGCTCGACGCCGCGTGGGTCTCTTAAAAGCCCCAGTGTGAGCGCCGCCCTCCAGCGCACCCAGGGGGAGTCGGCCCTAAGCGAGTCGAGCAGGGCCGGAATCAGCGAGTCGGGGTCGTATTTAACCAGGGCCCAGGCCGACAGGGAGTACTGGGGCGGCATGGCCTTGTCGTTCAGCGCAGAGATAAGCGGTTTGATCGCGCGCGGATCCTGGAGCTCGCCAAGAGCCCAGGCGGCGGAGTCGCGGACGGCGATATCTGGGTCGGTAAGCGCCTCGATGAGGAGCGGGAGCGCCGTGCCGTCGCGCACTATTCCGAGCGTCCGGGCCATGCGTCGGCGTATGTCCGCGTCGGGCGATTCGAGCCTTTCGATTAGAAAGGGCGCCGCGGGCCTGCCCATGAGGCCCAGGACCATCATGACCGAGTCGCGGAGCTCCTCGTCCTTTTGCGAGAGGGCCGCGTCGAGCGCTTCGAAAGCGTTTCGCTCGAAGCGAGCCAGCGCCTCAACGGCGGCGCGCCGCACGGCGCGGTCGTCATCATGGAGCAGGCGTGCGAGCGGCTGTATGGCTTCCGGCTCGTTTATGCGCCCAAGGGCCTCGACCGCCAGGAGGCGTACGGAGGGCTGCCCGTGAGCAAGGAGCTTAACAAGAGGGCCTGTCGCGCCGTCGTGTATCTGGATAAGGGTGTTGATTACAAGCGCCCTCATGTCCGGGCGGCTTTGGGGAATGGCCGCGGCGAGCTGTTTGACCGCGGGCTCGCCGATACCGGTGAGGGCCCAGGCCGCGCCTTTGCGGACAAAGCGGCTGGGGTCATCGAGCGCGGCGATTAGCGGGGCTATGGCGCTCTCGCCAATGCGCACCAGCGCCCAGGAGGCGGACTCGCGGACGTCGGCGTCCTCGTCTTTCATTGCCGCGATTAGAGGGAGCACGGCCTGTGCCGCGCCGATCGCTCCGAGGGTCTCGGCGACAGCGGAGCGCACGGCATGATCGCCCGATTCCATGCGAGGAAGAAGCTCCTTTACGGCGGGCTTTCCGATCTCAACGAGCACCCACGTGACCAGGTCGCGGAAATCCCTGCCTGGGTCTCCAAGCGCCTCGATTAAAGCCGGCACCGCGGCCTTGCCCGCCTCCACGAGCGCGGCGGCCGCACCGTCGCGCGTTTCGCGATCGGAGCTTCGGAGCGCCTCGACGAGCGCGGGATCCGGGGATTTATTTATGGTCATGGTGTCCTTTCCAATGGCGTCCGACGGCGTATCTTGTGCCGCGGGTGCGCCTGATATTTACTATGCCAAATATACTACACAACCCGGGCATTGTGGGCAGAAGCCCCGTATTGACAAGCAAAAAAGTCGGCCTCGCACAATGGCCCAGGTCGAATTCGAGTTTCGATCGCAATAGAGAATAGCCCCTTTTAAAGAAAAAGACGCCGTATCGATCTCAAACGCCGAAACAGCTCTCCAGCGCTTCGCGGGCGATGGCGCCCGTTTCGACGGATTCTAACTCGCCGTTTAGGTAGAGCTCGATGGTGTGCGCGCTTTCGAGATGTTTGCGCAAAAAGGGGACGGCCGCCGGGTCGCCGAGCAGGCCGAAGAGCCGGCATGCGTGAGCTATGATCTCCCTCTCTTTCTCGAGCTCGGCCTGCGCCAGAAGGCCGTGAAGGGCCGGGTGCACGAGCTCGGGCCTTTCGCCCGCCAGGCGCGCTATTGCCCACCAGGCGCCCTTTCTGAGCGGCGCGAACTCAAGGTGATTTCCCGCATCGTCATCGCCCTGAATGACATAGGACAGAAGAATCGAATGAAACTCGTCCGCGAGCTCCCGCTTAAGGGCCAGCGATTCGCCCATGGCCTCCGGGACGCCCCAGCCTATGCCGCCCGATTCGTCGTTAAGGTTCCACATGCAACGCCGTATCACGACGCGCGCCTTTTCCGGGTCGCGCGCGGCGATCGACGCGGTGTTCCGGCCGAAGGCGCTGACCGCGCGCCACCTCACAAGCGGTGCCGGGTCGTTAAGCGAGGCGAAATAGGCCGCTATAAGCTTCTCCGGAGGTACGTCGGAGAGCAGTCCCAGGCGCGCTTCCCAGTCGTCTTCTTTTAGCGCCGCCAGCACCCGGGCGCGAAGCTCTCGCCCGCCCGGAAGCACGGTCCCGTTACCGTTCTCCGCCGTCAATGGTTCAATCCCGGCCCACAAAGGCGTTGGTGGCCTTCTCCATCTCGTCCATCTTGTTTTTTATCATCTCGTTCAGCGTGTCCTTGGCCTCCATGCGGGCGGCGTGGTTATGGTCTATACGCTCCTCGGCCTTCTTGATAGCTGAGCGCGCTCCATCGTCGAAGGCGCGTGTGGCGGCCTTTACGAGGTATGATTTGCTCTTGTTGTACTGTTCGGTTTCATAGGTGAGATAGGCGTTGTACTGGCTGACGATGCAGACGATGTCTTTATAGAAGCGGTTCATGCGGTTAAAAAACTGGGAAAAGGCGCCGATGAGGTCGTTTTCGTTTTTTACGTCGGAGTACACGCCGTCCGATGAAGCCGCTATCCGCGAAAGCTGCGCCCGCGTGGCCGAGTCGACGCCAAGGCCGATCACTGTAACCTCCGGGTTCGCGTCGCTTTCCTTGATCTCTATGATGGCCTGGATGGGGTCGCCGCCGCAGTTTTCCATGCCGTCGCTAATGAGGATGAGGTGGTTGTTGTCGGCCTCGAAGCCCCGTAAATATTCCGCCACCCTGCCAAGGGTGAGGGCTATGGGCGTGGAGCCTCGCGGTTCGAGTGATGCGATGCGCGCTTTGAGCGCCCCCTTGTTCAGGCGGCCGACCGGGGCGATAAGCTCGACGCTCTCGTCGCCGCAGTCGGCTTTCCCGTAGATGACAAACCCGATCCGCATGGCGGTCGGCAGTGCGTCTATGTAGCGCGCAAGTATTTTTTTCGCGGCGTCCATCCTGCTCGTATTCCCAAGCGGCTCGCGCATGCTTCCGGATATGTCCAGAACGATGAGCACGTTGTGCGGCCTGCCTAACTTAAGGAGGTCCGTGGTGATTACCCCGCATTTGCCGCCTGCGGCGCTTTTTTTTAGCGCCTCGTTGACCCGGGGGTTGTGCCCTGTCGCTATCTCCAGGTCGTCGGGAAAGCCGTCGTGGTCGCTGTCTTTCTCGAAGGGCCCCGCGGCGTACAGCGATCCGGCGATTATAATCGGCAGTATCAGGGGCAATCGCACAAACGCACGGCTCGATGGTTTCATGGTCGTTCTCCTGTTCGGGTATTGATGCCGCACCGCCCGTCCTCGATTCGGTCCTGCCGGACGGGGCCCGGCCCGGACCCTGTTTATAGGCCAAGGAGTAAAAAAGTACAATAAAAATCAAGGGCTTCGGCGGCGAATATTGTATCATTGGGATGCGGCGCGATTCCGACAAATGGTTGAAATTTATAAAAGAGGGCTTAGCATGGCCTCCGGCGGCAATGGCGCGCCCGCCGATTACAATCGAAAGGATGGTCCGATGCCAAAATCGACGGGTGGTAAAAAGAAACCGGCCTCGGCGCGAGGCCGCGGTACCAATAAAAAGAGCACAAAGAGCGCCCCCGCGACGAAGGCCCCGCCCGCCCGAAAGACGCCCCCGCCTCTGGACGGTTCGGGTGGAAAGGCCTTCTACGTCCTCGCCATAATGGCGTTGCTCGCAGCCGTGGTGTTCATGGCGAACCGCCTGTATTTCCGACAAACGGACCGGATTGCCCCGGATGGAAGGCCGACGCGGCAGGAGGCGGTCGTCGCGGACAAAAAGGACGCGTCCTCACCTGGCGTAGAGAGAAAGGCCGATGAGCTAAAGGATGGTAAAAAGGAAACGGCCTCCGTGGATAAAAATGACGGCGAAAAACATGTTCTGGCGCCCGAGCGAGAGGTCAGGCTCTACTTCCTGCGCTTCGACGAGAAGACCGAGAAGGTCGACCTTGCCTGGGCGAGAAGGACCATACGCGCGGACGTGCCGCTTCTGGAGACCATGAAGGAGCTGGCCAGGGGCCTCAATAAAAAGGAAGAGCGCTCGGGCCTGCTCTCGGCGCTTCCGCAGGGGCTCCTGGTGCGCGGGGTGAGCGTACACAATCGCGTGGCCTACATTGACTTCAACGAGGCCCTTGAGCGAAACGCAGTGGGCAATATTTTAATGAGCCGCATCGACCAGATCGTCTTTACGGCCACCCAGTTCGACGGGGTGGACGGGGTCGTTATAAAAATCAATGGTGTGGAGCGCACTACGCTCGGCCCCGACGGCCTGGCACTGGCGCGGCCGCTAACGCGCTCCAGGCGCTGAGGTTCGGTCATGCTCGAGGTTGAGATAAAGGCGTATTGCGAAGACCCCGAGGCGCTCCGCGCCAGAATAGCCGAGCTCGGAGGCGCGCTCGAGGGCTCGCTTATGGAGGAAGACTCCTACTTCGGCCATCCTTCGCGCGATTTCGCAGCGAGCGACGAGGCCTTCCGCATCCGCCGCACGCCGGTGGGCTCGGTCGTGACCTATAAAGGGCCTAAGATCGGCGAGCGCTCCAAGACGCGCTTTGAAAAGGAGGTGGCGATAGGCGACGCCGACGGCTTCGCGGAGATTCTCGATAGATTGGGCTTCCGGCCGGCTGGGACCGTCAGAAAAAGCCGCGAGCTCTATGCGCTGGAGGGCGTGCATGTATGCCTCGACAAGGTGGAGGGACTGGGGTATTTTGCGGAGCTGGAGGTTTTAAGCGAGGAGCGAGAGGAGGCCGAGAGGAGGCTCTTCGCCCTTGCCGAACGCCTGGGGCTTTCGCGTTTCGAGAGAAGGTCATACCTGGAGCTGTCGCTTGAGAAATGATATACCCGCCGGGCGACAACAATGACGAAGGCCGGAGTAATCGGAATAACATAAAACCAGAGGAGAGACCGAACCTACAATGAACGGAGAGCTTAGCATAGCCTGTTTTTCCCCAACCGGCACAACGAGGAGGGTCCTTGCGGCCATCGCCGAAGGGATCGGGGCGAAGAAAACACGATGGCTGGATCTTACAAGACCTAATGGCGGTAACGATCCCATTAAGCTCGATGACGGAACGCTACTCATCGGCGCGCCGGTTTACGCGGGCAGGGTGCCTTCCGCAGCCGTCAAGAGGTTTAAAAGGCTGAGGGGGAACGGCGTGCCCGCGGTGATTGTGGCCGTCTACGGCAACAGGGCGTACGATGACGCCCTCATAGAGCTCAAGGATTTAGCCGCAGGCGCGGGCTTTGTCCCTCTTGCCGCGGCGGCCTTCATAGGTGAGCATTCCTTCGCGGGAGAAAGCGCGCCGATCGCCATGGGGAGGCCCGACGATAAAGATCTGGTCGTGGCGCGTGAATTCGGAGAGAGGGCCGGTGGAAGGCTTTTGGAGTTTGCCGAATCCGGAAAGGCTTTATCGCTCGAAGTGCCCGGCGGGACGCCCTATAAGGAACAAAAGCCGCAGGCCGATTTCTCTCCGGTCACCCGGGAAGACCTCTGCACCCTGTGCGGTACCTGTGCCGAACTGTGTCCCACCGGGGCCATCGTGGTGGATGGGCGGGTGATTACCGATGCGCCGGCCTGCATTCATTGCCATGCATGCGTTAAGGGGTGCCCGGAAGGCGCCCGCGTAATGGAGGCGGAGCCGATCAAGCTAATTACCGCCTGGCTCCTTGCGAACTGCATGGATCGAAGAGAACCGGAAATTTTTATATGAAGTGGGAGGG
>MWBW01000053.1 GCA_002069725.1 Firmicutes bacterium ADurb.Bin248
TCGTAAAGTCCTTTATATGGTGATAAAGACAGCTTCATTTGATCGTTGTTTCTCAGCATTTTTGTCTTTCCCTTATCTCGTTTATATGTATAATTATACCGTAAATGCACGAAAAAATCCACCCGCCTTCCAGCAGATGGACTTTTTCAGTGCCCTGGATATCTAGCGTTTTTTCGTCCTCTACAACAAAACCCGCCTCCCCACGAGACGGGTTTCATTGTATCAACTGTGTTGATGATTTGGTACACCCTCAGGGGCTCGAACCCTGGACACCCTGATTAAGAGTCAGGTGCTCTACCAACTGAGCTAAGGGTGCGTGCTTTGGAGCGGGAGACGGGGCTCGATTTCGGTCATCGGCAGGCCGCGTTTATGCTCCGCATTTCGCGCGTCACGCCCGGCACGAAATCCCGGCCGCTAAAATCGCTCCCCCGGAGCGATTTTGCCGCTTCGGGCCGCGGCTTCGATCCCCCGATCCATTTCCAAAGCTCTGCAGACGCTTTGCATCCGCAAAGCTTTGGAGCGGGAGACGGGGCTCGAACCCGCCACCTCTGCCTTGGCAAGGCAGCGCTCTACCGAATGAGCTACTCCCGCATTTTTCGCGCGCCTTGATATTGTAGCGCAAAGGTATGTGCTTGTCAAGGCGTCGCGCGGGAAAAATCGATTATTCAAAGGCGTTCGCCCGCGTCCGCCGCGCTCGGCCCGGCCTCCGCCGCATCCTTCGAGCGCCCTTCGAAAACGCCCGCGAGCGATATGCCAAAGAGTATGAGCGCCGCGCCGGCGTAACCCAGCGGGCCCATCCGCTCGCCGAGCAGGAAATAAGCGCAAGCCGCCGTGAATATGGGCTCCGTGCAGAATACCATCGCGCCGAAGGTCGGGGACACGCGCGCGAGCGCCGTGTTCTGGAAATAATACGCGAGGAAGGTGCACCCAATGGCAAGAACGGCGATGACGTACCACACGATGGGCGAAAAGCCCGCGATGTCCGGCAGCGGCTCGAAAGCGAGCGCCGCAAAGAGGCACACGAAAAAGCACACCGCGCATTGGATCACGCACAGCACGACGGGGTCGGTTTTCTTCAGGTACTTGCCGCTCGTCACGAGCATGAGCGCGCTCGCGAACGAGCACAGTATGGCGTAGACGTCGCCGATGCGAAGGCTTGTCAGGTTTCCCCCGCTGAAGAGGAACAGCCCCGCCGCCGCGATCAACACGGGCAGCAGCAGCATCCACCGGAACCGCGTCCCGATTATGGGGATCGCCAGCAGCGGCGCAAACACCACCGCGAGGCTCATCAAAAAACCGCTGTTCGTCGCGCTCGTGTGCGCAAGGCTCACGAAGCCGAGCAGGAACGCAGCCGCAGTAAAGAGCGACACGATGACGCAGGGCTTGAGATCTTCCCTGCGGAACTTGCTGCGAAAACGCCTGCCGAAAACCGCCAAAAAGAGAAAAAACGAGAGGAAATAGCGGATCACGAGGCACCATGCGGGCGTGATTTCGTCCAGCGCGAGCTTGGAGAACGCGTTGGAAAAGCCCCAGATCGCGCACTCCGCGACCAGAAGCAGGGCGTACGCCGCGGCGGGCGGCTGCTTTTTCATGTTTTGTTCGACTTTTGCCATACGGATATGATACCATCGTGCCAGATAAAAGCAAGCGGATTCTTGTGGAGGAAGGCATGGCGATGGCCGACGAGCTTTTTTATATGCGCGAGGCGCTCCTCGAGGCGCGGCGCGCCGCCGACGAAGACGAGGTGCCCGTGGGCGCCGTACTCGTGAAAGACGGCGCGATACTCGCGCGCGCGCACAACCGCGTCGTCCAATCGGGCGACCCCACGGCCCACGCCGAGATGCTGGCCATCCGCGAAGGCGCGAAAAAGCTTGGCGCGTGGCGGCTCGACGGCTGCGCGCTCTACGTCACGCTCGAACCCTGCGCGATGTGCGCGGGCGCGGCCGTGGCCGCGCGCCTGACGAGGCTTGTGTTCGGCGCGCACGAAAGGACGACGGGCTGCTGCGGCTCCGTGCTGGATCTGACGGACGCCATGTTCCTGCATACCGTGGCGTGCTGCGGCGGCCTCATGGAGGAGGAATGCGCGGCGCCGCTCGCTTCTTATTTCGCAAAAAAAAGGTGATTGCGCGCGGATTTTTCGCATATTGTAGAGCAGGCTTTTTTTGTTAACAGAACGGTTGAAGAAACTTCATATGCCGTTCTTACGCGTGTCACATTTCCGTTTTATCATATAGGCATCGGAAGTGAAAGATCCTCTTCCGCAATGTGATACCTTCCTGCAAAGATACCGACTCGGGCTTTCCCGGGCCGGTATCGCCTATATTGGGAGATCTCTTTTCCGGCTGCGCCTGAAGCGTTTCGTGGTTGACTTCCTTTTTATTCGCGGTTATTCTGTTGTTTTTCCTGCATCTCGATTTCGCATCCCGTTCTTTCGTGATATAATCGACTGTATTTTGTTATAGCGAACATTCGGGAGGCGGAGCAAGCGTATGGAGCATTTCGCGCGGCGTCTGAACAGGGGCGTGGCCAAGCCCGTCCGGCTGGCGCTCGGGGCGTCTCTCGGGAACCCGCGCGAGCGCGCGTTCCTGCTTGGCTACCTCGGCGCGCTGAGAAAAGCGGCGCGGATGCGCCGGGGCTTTGAAAAGGAAGGGCTGCACGTGCCGCCGCACCTGATCGCGAGCGTCGCCTCGACCTGCAACCTGTTCTGCGCGGGCTGCTACGCGCGCGCGAACAGCACGGTCGGCGAGTCGACCTGTGCCGCGCAGCTTTCGGACGCGGACTGGGCGCGCATCTTCGACGAGGCGAAGGAACTCGGCGTGACGTTCATCCTGATCGCGGGCGGCGAGCCGTTCACGCGAAAAGGCGTGCTCGAGGCCGCGGCGGATACGCCGGAAATCCTCTTCCCGGTCTTTACGAACGGCACGATGTTCGACGCAGCGTATCTCGATTTGTTCGACGCGCGCCGCAATCTCGTGCCCATGCTCAGCCTCGAGGGCGGCGAGGAGGAAACCGACCGCCGCCGCGGCGCTGGCGTATACAAAAAACTAAGCGCCGCCATGGAAAGGCTCAAGGAGCGGGGCATCCTCTACGGCGTGTCCGTCACCGTGACCAAAGAGAACCTGCGCCGCGTGACGGAGCCCGCCTTTGCCGGGGCGCTTCGCGAACGCGGGTGCAGGGTCGTGCTGTATGTGGAATACGTGCCCGTGGCCGACGCCGGCGCGGTGCTCGCGCTCGACGACGCCGGGCGCAAAGAGCTGCTTTGCCGCGTGGACGCGCTTCGCCTGAAGCGGCGCGGCCTCATCTTCATCGCCTTTCCCGGCGACGAGGACGCCATGGGCGGCTGCCTCGCCGCGGGGCGCGGCTTCTTCCACATCAGCGCGCGCGGGGACGCCGAGCCCTGCCCATTCTCGCCGTTCTCCGACACGAGCCTGAAGAACGCCTCCCTGCGGGAAGCTCTCTTCTCGCCGCTGTTCGAAAAGCTCCGGCGCGGCGGCTTCCTCGAGGGAGATCACGCGGGCGGCTGCGCGCTCTACCCGCGCGAGGCGGAGATCCGCGCGCTGGCGGGGGAGGAAAACATACCGGTTTGATTCCAGCGTGCGGATAGCCGCCCCTGCGGCGCACGAAAAACGCTCCTCGCGTTGAAGCGAAGGGCGTCTGCATCTCATTCGATTGTCAATTGTCAATTGTCAATTGTCAATTGTCAATTGCTCCAGCGTGCGTATGATATCCGCCCCTGCGGCGCCCGATAAAAACCGGCCTCTGTCCAAGCGACAAAGGCCGGTGTTTTCGTTCCGCGGGCGAATATGGCCCTTGGGCGGGGGACGCCCTCGGGCACCAGGCTGCGGCCGTCGGAATCCGCCCCTGCGGTTTCATTTCGACAGCTTTTCGTGAATCGCCGCCGCGGCGATCTTGCCCGCGCCCATGGCGAGTATGACCGTCGCCGCGCCGGAAACCGCGTCGCCGCCCGCGTAGACGTATTCGCGGCTGGTTTTGCCGTGCTCGTCCACGATGATGCCGCCCCACTTCTCGGTCTTGAGGCCCGGCGTCGTGTTGCGGATCAGCGGATTCGGCGACGTGCCTATGGCGATGACGACCGTGTCGACCTGCAGCGTGAATTCGCTGCCCGGCTTGACGACCGGGCGGCGGCGGCCGGAGGCGTCCGGCTCGCCGAGCTCCATCTCGACGCAGTCGACGCAGGTCACGAAGCCCTTTTCATCCCCGTGTATGGCGACGGGGTTGCACAGCAGGCGGAAGTCTATGCCTTCCTCCCTGGCGTGGTGCACTTCCTCGCGGCGGGCGGGCATCTCGGCCTCGCTCCGGCGGTAGACGATGTACACGTTCTCCGCGCCCATGCGCTTGGCGCAGCGCGCAGCGTCCATGGCGACGTTGCCGCCGCCTACGACCGCGACGGACTTGCCCACGCGGACCGGCGTGTCCGTTTCGGGGAATTGATAGGCTTTCATCAGGTTGATGCGCGTGAGGAACTCGTTGGCGCTGTACACGCCCGAGAGGTTCTCGCCCGGTATGCGCATGAAGCTCGGCAGCCCCGCGCCCGTGCCGATGAAGATGGCGCTGTACCCTTCCTCCTGCATGAGCTCGTCGAGCGAAACGCACTTGCCCACGACCATGTTTGTCTTGAGCTCCACGCCGAGTTTGCACACGCCCTCGATCTCGCGGCGGACCAGCTCCTTTGGGAGACGGAACTCGGGTATGCCGTAGGAGAGCACGCCGCCGGGCGTATGGAGCGCCTCGAAGATGGTGACCTCATAGCCGAGCTTGGCGAGGTCTCCCGCGCAGGTGACGCCCGCGGGGCCGGAGCCGATGACGGCGACCTTTTTGCCGTTGGAGGGCGCCGTCCTGGCGGGGGCTTCGCCGTGCGCCATGGCGTAATCCGCGACGAAGCGCTCGAGCCTGCCTATGCCGACCGGCTCGCCTTTGATGCCGCGCACGCACCGCTCCTCGCACTGGGTTTCCTGCGGGCAGACGCGGCCGCAGACGGCGGGCAGCGAGTTGGTCTCGCGGATCTTCGCGTACGCGCCGAGGAAATCCCCCTTCTTCACGAGCTCGATGAACTCCGGTATCTGCACGTTGACCGGGCAGCCCGCGACGCAGGGCTGATGCTTGCAGTTGAGGCAGCGCGAAGCTTCCTCGAGCGCCATCGCCTCCTCGTAGCCGAGGGCGACTTCTTTGAAATTCGCCGCGCGCTCTTTGGCGTCCTGTTCGGGCATCGCGGTCTTTTTGAGATTCATGTTAGGCATTGCGCACCTCCCCGGTCAGGCGGCAGACGTGCCGCCCGAGGCTTTCGGCCTCCTCTTTCCGATACATCGCGCCGCGCCGGAGCGCCTCGTCGAAATCGACCTGATGGCCGTCGAAATCCGGCCCGTCCACGCAGGCGAACTTGGTTTCGCCGCCGACCGTCAGGCGGCAGCAGCCGCACATGCCGGTTCCGTCCACCATGATGGAGTTCATCGAAACGACGGTGCGGATGCCATAGGGCCTCGTCAGGTCGGACACGACCTTCATCATCATCACGGGGCCTATGGCGACCACGAGGTCGTATGTTTCCCCGGCCTCGAGCAGCTCGCGCAGCACGTCGGACACGAAGCCCTTCCTGCCGTTGCTGCCGTCGTCCGTGGCGACGTACAGCCTGTCCGACGCCGCGGCGAACTCATCCTCGAGCATGATGAGCTCCCTGTTGCGGAAGCCCACGATCATATCGACCTTCGCGCCGTGCTCCTTCAAGGCCTTCGCCTGCGGATAGGCGATGGCCGTACCGAGCCCGCCGCCGATGACGGCCGCGTGCTTCACGCCCTCGAAATGCGAAGGCACGCCCAGCGGCCCCACGAAATCCGCGAGGGAATCGCCCTCCTCGAGCGTGCCCAAAAGCTTGGTGGTCTTGCCGACCTCCTGGAAGATGATGGTCACGGCGCCCGTCTGCCTGTCGTAATCGGCGATGGTCAGCGGGATGCGCTCCCCGGTTTCGTCGACGCGCAGCATGATGAACTGCCCCGCGAGCGCCTTTTTTGCGACGTGCGGCGCGTCGACGGCCATAAGCTTGACGTTCGGGCTGAGCGTGCGTTTTTTGAGTATTCTGTACATGAAAGGCTCCCTTCCGTATCTCTCCAATCGCTCGTACCAAGACTGATTTTAACACCAAAAAGCGCCCTTTGTACACCCCTTCGGGCTACAAAAAGCGCGTTGTTCGCCTGTAAAGCTTACCAATCCGGCATATAACCCGCGAAGCCTGCGGGATGGCCGGCGTGCCACGCCCACGCGGAGGCGATCATGTCGCGTATGGACGTGATCCCGGGGGAGAAGCCCAGCGCGCGATCGGCCTTCCCGTTTGAGGCGACGAGCTTGGCCGGGTCCCCCGCGCGCCTGCCGACGAATTTGTGCGGTATGGGCCTGCCCGCGACCTCCTGCGCCGCCAGGAGGATCTCCTTCACGGTGAAGCCCTCGCCGCTGCCCAGGTTGAATATGTCGCTTTGCCCGCCGTCCATCAGGTACTGCGCCGCCAGGGCGTGGGCGCGCGCGAGGTCGCACACGTGTATGTAGTCGCGCACGCACGTGCCGTCCTTCGTGGGGTAATCGTCCCCGTAGATTTCGAGCGCGGGGGATTTTCCAAGCGCCGCGTACAGCGCGTTGGGGATCAGGTGCGTTTCGGGCGCGTGATCCTCGCCGATGAGGCCTCCCGGCAGCGCGCCGCAGGCGTTGAAGTAGCGGAGCGAAACATAGCGCATGCCGTAGGCGCGCGCGCACCAGGCCATCATCTGCTCCATGGTCAGCTTGCTCGCCCCGTACGGGCTTTGCGGGTGAAGGCGCGCGCCTTCCGGAATGGGCACTTCCTCCGGCTCGCCGTAGACCGCGGCGGACGAGGAGAACACGATGTTCCTCACGCCGTGTTTGGCCATGGCCGAAAGCGCGGCGCGCGTGCCGCCCACGTTGTTGTCGTAATACTTGAGCGGATCGCTCACGCTCTCGCCCACGAGCGAGTAGGCCGCGAAATGGATCACGCAGTCCACGCCGAACTCTGAGAACAGCGCGTCCATGAACGTGGCGTCGCGGATGTCCCCCTCTCGGAAAGCGGCCTTCGGGTGGACCGCCGCCCTGTGGCCCTTCTCGAGATTGTCCGCGACGACGACCTCGCACCCCCGGCCGACGAGCTCCGCGACCGTGTGCGAGCCGATGTAGCCCGCGCCGCCGAGTATGAGCAGAGTGTGTTTCATAGAACGATTAACCTCCCCGTAGCGCATAGCCGCCGACCGGCCTGATGCTGACCGGCCGGCAGGCGTGCGCGTCGTTCATCCATGCGTTCATGGTTTCCATATATTCATCCGCGAGAGCTTCGGGCACAAGCGCCTGTATCGTGCCCGCGAAGCCGCCGCCGTGCACGCGCCACGCGCCCGCGGATTTTTCCAAAAGCTTTTGGCTTGCGGCAAGAGCCAGGGCGACGCCGCGCTCCTGCCCGCGATCCCCGGGATAGATGTTCTGCAAAAGGAGCTCGCTCGAGGCGCCGCTCTCGCGCATGAGCGACGCGAACTCCCGTATATTCCCGGCCTTGAGCGCTTCGGCTTCGCGCTTTGCGCGCCGGTTTTCGTCGAAGAAGTGCATCGCGCGCAGGATCGCCCTGTCGCCCGCGGTACGGCGAAGCCGGGGCAGCTCGTCGTAGAATGCGCGCTCGTCCGCGAAGCGGAGGTGCTCCGCGCCCAGAAGCGAGGCTATCGCGCGCATCTCGCGCGGTATGGCGGCGTATTCGTCGGTGAGGTCCGCGTGGCTGCCGCCCGCGTTGGTGATGAAGAGCCGGTAGCCGAGCGCGCGAAAGTCGCAGGCGATCTTCTCGACGAGGGGCTTTTCGGGGTCGAAAAAGTCGATGGCGACCACGCCGCCCTCGGCGCAGGCTGTCTGGTCCATCATGCCGCAGGGCTTGTTGAAATAGACGTTTTCCGCCGCGTGGCCGACGCGCGCGAGCTGCACGGGCGCGAGCGAACCGCCGTTGCAGAGCGCGTTGAGTACGGTGCCGATCAAAATTTCGTACGCGGCCGAGGACGAGAGCCCCGCGCCCACGGGAATGCGGGAAACCAGCGCCGCGTCGAAGCCGCCGATCTTCCCGCCGAGCTTGGCGACGCCCGCGGCCACGCCGCGCACCAGCGCCGCGGAGGAGCCTTGCTCCGCCTTTTCCGGCGTGAGCAGGGAAAGGTCGATATCCACATCCGGCATGCCCTTCGAGCGCACGCGCGCGCGAAGGTCGCCGCGCGGCGACACGGCCGCGACCATATCGAGGCTGACCGCCGCCGCGAGCACGCGCCCGCGCTGATGGTCGGTGTGGTTGCCGCCGAGCTCCGTGCGGCCGGGCGCGCTCGCGAGAAGCACGGGGCGCTCCGCGCCAAAAGCGGCGGAGAACGCATCGAGCGCCTCGAGATAATTCCGCCGGAAATCCGCCTCGCCGGGGTAGAGCGGCGCGAGCTCCGCGTCCGCCTCGCCGCGCGCGAGGCCGCGCGCCCATGCGGGAGCCGTGCGCAAAGTCATGAACAGCACCTCGGTCTCATATTGAAATAAAGATACCACAGAGGGGCCTGTTTGTAAACGCGCTGTAAAGCTTCGCGGGGCGTATCGGTTTATGTTGAGGGATGTCGGAATTTGGTATAAAATAAAAGCAGAAAACGCAAGGAGGAATCGTAATGGAGTATATCTACATCGCGCTGGGCGCGGCAGTCGTGATACTGCTGTTCGTCGTCGGCTACCTCAAGGCGCCGCCGGACACGGCCTATATCATCTCGGGCCTCGGGAAAAAGCGCATCCTCATCGGCAAGGCGGGCTGGCGCGTGCCGTTCTTCGAGCGGGTCGACAAGCTCTCGCTTCGCGTGATGCAGGTGGACGTTAAAACCAGCGAGGCCGTGCCGACCAACGAGTTCATCAACGTCATGGTGGACGGCGTGGCAAACGTGAAGATCTCCTCCGACCCGGAGCTTTTAAAGCGCGCGGCGGAATCCCTGCTCGGGATGCGCCAGCCGGAGATGATCGGCCTCATCACGCAGGTGCTCGAGGGCAACATGCGCGAGATCGTCGGTTCCGTGGGCCTCAAGGAAATGGTGCAGGACCGGCAGGGCGTTGCCAAGAAGATCACCGAGAACGTCGTGCCCGATATGGATAAGCTCGGCATCGAGGTCGTGAACTTCAACATACAGAACTTCAAGGACAACGCCGGCACCATCGAGAACATGGGCATCGACAACGTCGAGCAGATCCGCAAGAACGCGGCCATCGCCAAGGCCAACGCGCAGAGGGACATCGCCATCGCCTCGGCCAACGCGCAGCAGGAGGCCAACGCCGTCAAGGTGTCCGCCGAGAAGATGATGGCCGAGCAGAACGCGGCGCTCGCCGTGCAGCAGGCCGAGATGCAGGTCAAGGCCGACACCAAGAAGGCCGAGGCCGACGCCGCCTACTCGATCCAGCAGGAGGCGCAGAGGAAGACCATAGAGATCGCGCGCACCAACGCGGACATCGCGCGCAAGGAGAAGGAGGCCGAGCTCGCCGACAAGGAGATCGCCCTCAAGGAGCGCCAGCTCGACGCGGAGGTCAAAAAGCAGGCCGACGCCATGAAGTACAAGACCGAGAAGGACGCCGAGGCCGCGCTCATCCGCCGCCAGAAGGACGCCGAGGCGAAGATGTTCGAAGCCGTCAAAGCCGCGGAGGCAAGAAAGGCCGAGGCGGAGGCCATGCGCTACGCCATGGAGCAGGAGGCCGCGGGCATCCGCGCCAAGGGGCTTGCCGAGGCCGAGGCCATCGAGAAGAAGGCCGAGGCGCAGAAGAAGATGGGCGAAGCCTCCGTGCTCGAAATGTACCTCACGGCGCTGCCCGAGGTCGTCAAAAACGCCGCGGCTCCCCTTGCGCAGACCGAGAAGATCGTCATGTACGGCGAGGGCAACTCCACGAAGGTCGTGCGCGACGTGATGGAGAGCACCTCCCAGATCATGGAGGGCATGAAGGAATCGACCGGCATAGACCTGCAATCGCTGCTCCTGGGCGCGATGGTCGGGAAGGCCGGAAAGGCGGAGTGATGGTCGGTCTGCGGTTCACGATAACCGGCCGCAACAGAGAAACACAGGCCGATTGATCGGTCATGCCGACCCATCCGGGGACGACGCCCGGCTTCGTGATCTTCCGCCATTGCCATATCTTAAACGGGGAATCCTTCGCGCGTTGCAAGGATTCCCCGTTTTCCGTTTTCGCCTGGGTTTTTAATGGCTGCCGGCCGTCAATGCTTCCCGATCTTCTCCAGCACGCCGGTCTGGGCGTTGAACGCGTCGATCAGCTTGTCGAGCTCCGCCGCCTGCTCGTGGATGCCGGTCCAGTAATCGCGGTCGTACCACTGGGCGTTGATCTCCTCGTAGGTCTTGCCCTGCTGCTCGACCCAGGTATAATACTTGAGGTTGTGCACGCGCTTGCGATCCGCGTAGGTCAATTCCTGCATGGAATCGGTGCGCACGCCGCGCAGGTGCTCGGAGAAGTCGCGCGCGGCGCTCAGCAGGCTGTACTTGCCCTGCTGCTCGTCGAGCTCGGTTATGCGGCTTTCGTACATCTCGGCGCTGTCCGTGGCGACGGTGGCGACCACGTCGGCCGAGGTGAGCTCATAATACTTGGCGAATTTGATGCAGCACAGCACGTTGGCGATGCCGCTGATGCCGAGCAGCGAGAGCTGGTCTATGGTCTCCTGCGGCACGCCCGCGACCTCCCTGAGGTACTTGTGGCCCGGCTCGGTGTTGAACATGCGCAGCAGGTTCTGGGAATCCTCGTCGTCTATGGCGATGACCATGTCGGTGTTCTTCACGTTGTGCACCCAGGGCACGTGCTTGTCGCCGATGCCTTCGATGCGGTGGCCGCCGAAGCCGTTGTTCAGGAGCGTCGGGCACTGCAGCGCCTCGCCCACGGCGAGCTTTGCGTACGGATACTGTTCCTTGAGGTAGTCGCCCGCGCTCATGGTGCCCGCGGAGCCGCTCGTGAAGCACGCGCCCGCAAAGCGGGAATCCGCGGTCTTGATCGATTCGTATGCATCCGCGATGGCCTTGCCCGTCACCTGGTAGTGCCAGAGGACGTTGCCCATCTCATCGAACTGGTTGAAGATCACGGCGTCCTCGCGCGTGCGGCGAAGCTCCCAGGTCTTGTCGAAGATTTCCTTGACGTTGCTCTCGCAGCCCGGGGTCGCGATGACCTCGCCCGCGATTTTGGAGAGCCAGTCGAAGCGCTCGCGGCTCATCTCGGCCGGAAGTATCGCGATGGATTCGCATCCGAGCAGCTTGGAGTTATACGCGCCGCCGCGGCAGTAGTTGCCGGTGCTGGGCCAGACCGCCTTGTGGTAGGTCGGGTCGAACTGGCCGGTGACCAAACGCGGGACGAGGCAGCCGAAGCTCGCGCCGACCTTGTGGCAGCCGGTCGGGAACCATTTGCCGCACAGCACGACGATGCGCGCGTCGACGCCCGTGAGGGAGCTCGGCAGCTCGATGAAGTTCACGTCGCCGTACGTGCCGCCGTGCATCGTGGGCTCGTTGCGCCAGGTGATGCGAAAGAGGTTCAACGGGTTCACATCCCAGAGCCCGACGCCTTTGAGGGCGTTTTTGACCTTCTCGGGCACGAGGGAGGGATCGCGCATCTGCGCGAACGTGGGGATCAGGATGTTGCGCTCCTTGGCGCGCTCCACCGCGCGCTGCAGCTTGTCTTTGTGTATGGTGAGATCGATCATGTTTTTGCCCCCGCAGTCGGTTTTTTTGATTTGTTCCGGCGCGTCCGCGCCCGCCTATAGTGTACCCCGCGCCGAGGC
>MWBW01000054.1 GCA_002069725.1 Firmicutes bacterium ADurb.Bin248
ACCGAACAAATATAAAGGAGTGAATTGAAATGAAAACCAGCGTATTTAAAACCGAAGAGGGGCGCGATAAGGTTCGGGCCTATTATAACCGCATACTTGGCGCGTTTCCCTTTGAGCAGCAATACGTCGAAACTGCGTTGGGGCGGACGTTCATACTGACGGCGGGCCATGCGTCAAATCCTCCCGTTATCCTGTTACATGGCTCCTGCAGCAACAGCGCGTTCTGGTTTCCCGAGATCATGGCCCTATCCGCTCAATTCAGGGTTTATGCAGTCGATATTATCGGCGAAGCCGGAAACAGCGAGGAATACAGACCCGACCTGACTTCGGACGCTTTTGCTCTCTGGATGGAGGATGTCCTTGATGCACTCAGCCTTGAAAGAGCTGTTTTAATCGGCAACTCGCTCGGCGGCTGGATGGCGCTCAAATTCGCCACAGCTTATCCTGATCGCGTTTCCAAGCTGATTCTGATTGCATCCGCTGGCCTTGCACAAATTCGCCCACAATTTCTTGCCAATGCGGAACAAGCGCGGCAGGAGGACGGAACTGTGCCGGTGAACCCCACCATTATCGGAGAACAGAGCATCCCGAAGGAAGTGCTCGATTTTATGAACCTGATTGTTGAAAGCTACAACCCGATTCAGGATTTACCCGTGTATGCGGACGAAGAAATACAGCGGCTTGACATGCCGGTTTTGTTTGTTGATGGAGAAGAGGATGCGATTATTGACGCAGAGAAATCGGCGCAGAATCTTTCTCGTCTTGTGCCGTCTGCCGTAATCCGTTTGCTTCCGAATTGCGGGCATATGGTGACCAACGCGATTGAATATATAATTCCGTTTTTGATGAATGCCCGCATATAGTGCGCGCGCACACCTTTCGTTATCAGGTATGCACCCACCCCCGGCCAAATGAGCGAGGGGGGTTCAAATCTGCGGAGGGGGGTTCACTTTTCCCGAGGGGGGTTCAGGCGAGTTCAAATTGCCGCCGGGAACGCATCCATCGGCCAAAAGCACGTCATTCCGGGCTGACAAAATCGGCCCCAAAACGCGAAAACCTCCAGAAACTCTGGAGGTTTTCCTTGTCTCAATCACTGAGTCATTACCTGGTACCCGGTAGGGGAGTCGAACCCCTGTTCCCGCCGTGAGAGGGCGGTGTCCTAGGCCACTAGACGAACCGAGCACTTTACTCACGGCGTTGTCCATTATACAAAAACCAGGCATACCTGTCAATGGCTTTTTTGTGAAAAGAGGCGGATTTCGCCGCCCCTTTTTCAACGCGATGAATCAGATTTTGATCAGTTCGTATTCGGAACTGCCAAGGCCCATCTTCACGCCGTGTTCGATCTGCACGCGCCAGTTCGTGTCGGGGTGGAGCGCGTCCATATGATCGCCGTTTGGGCATTTCTCGAGCGCGCTGCCGGGGTTCGCAGGCATGAGGTTCACGGCCTCGGCGCAGGCCAGGTCGAGCGCCACGGGATCGAGCGAGGCGAACATCCCCACGTTCCCCACGACGGGCGCGTCGTTGTAACCCTCGCAGTCGCAGTTGGGGGATATGTCTATGGCGAGGCTGATGTGGAAGCTCGGCTTGCCCTTGATCACCGCCATCGCATACTCGACCATGCGGCGGTTCAAAATGGCGTTGTCCGCGTCCCAGAGGGTCTCCACGGCGTCCGTCGGGCAGACCCTGAGGCACATATGACAGCCCACGCAGCGGCCTTCGTCGATCTGTGCATAGCCTTTATCGAAGGAAATCGCGTCGTGCGCGCAGGCCGTTGCGCAGGTTTCGCAGCAGATGCACTTCTGCTCGTCGATGCCGGGCTTGCCCGCGCTGTGCATCTCCATCTTGCCCGCGCGGGAGCCCCCGCCCATGCCGATGTTCTTGATCGCGCCTCCGAAGCCCGTGGACATGTGCCCCTTGAAATGGCTCAGGCTGATGACGACGTCCGCATCCGCAAGCGCGCGGCCGATCTTCGCCTGCCTGACCTCCTCGCCGTCGATGTCGATTACGGCCTCGTCCGTGCCTTTGAGCCCGTCCGCAATGATGATATGGCAGCCCGTCGAGAACGGTGAAAAGCCGTTGGCGTAGGCGCTCTCGAGATGGTCGAGCGCGTTTCGCCGCCCGCCGACGTAAAGCGTGCTGCAGTCCGTTAGGAAGGGCTTTCCGCCGCGCTCCCTGACGTAGTCCGCGACCGCCCTCGCGTAATTCGGGCGAAGATAGGCGAGGTTGCCCGGCTCGCCGAAGTGCAGCTTGACGGCGACGTATTTGCCCGCCAGGCCGATCTTGCCGAGGCCCGCCGTGTCGATGAGGCGCGTAAGCTTCCGGGGCAGGGACTCCCGGAAGCTCGCGCGCATGTCAGCAAAATAAACCTTACTCTTCATATAAAACGAAACAACCTTACCTTCAAATACAATTTGGGATAACCTTTAAGCTCCAATCACGCTTTCGTCCCGCATTCCGGACAGAAGCGCGCCTCGGGCTTGAGCTCGGTGCCGCAGTTGGGGCAGAAACGCTTCGCCGGGGCCGGGGCGGGCGCCGGCGCGCCGCACTCCGGGCAGAACTTCGCGCCCGGAATGAGCTGGGTGCCGCAGGCGGCGCACTTGGGACCGGCTACCGGCGGCGTGGGGGAAGCCGGCGGCACGGGGGAAGCCGGCGGCGCCGCGGGAGCCACAGGCTGCACGGGCTGTGCGGGCGCACCGAAATGATACTCGCCCTGCACGGGCGCGCCGCCCTCCAGGCCGGAGGCGGGCTGCTGCGGTTCAAAGGCGGGAGGCTGCGGCGCATACGCCTGCGACTGCGCGGCATACTGCGGCGCGACGGGCGGCACGGGCGGAACCGGGGGCGCGGCCTTGGCGGCGGCTTCGGCGGCGGCCTTGGCTTCCGCGGCGGCCTTCGCGGCGGCTTCGGCGGCGGCGCGTTCTTCCTCGATCTTCCTGATCTCGGCCTCGAAGCCCGTGATGGCGGAGAGCGAAGCGTTGATCTTCTCCACAATGTCGGCGGCACACGGATCGGCCTCGAGCTCGCCCGCGGCGATCTTATCCCAATAGCGCGCGCCGAGCTCGGCCTTCAGGCCCTGTATGGCCTGCTGCTCGTTCTTGATCTTGCCGTTGATGCGGGTGATCTCGATCTTGTCCCCCGCCTTTTCCGTGGTGGACTTTGCAAACTCGCCGATTTTTTCAAAAATAGCCATGCGAAACTCCCCCTTTTTATTGTTGGCTCCATTATACCAAGAATATCCTGGCGCTGTACAGAAGCATGCGTGAGAATCCGCGCTCCAACCGCGAATTTCGGCGCGTTTTGCCCCGCCGGACGCGCTTCAGCCGCCGAAGCGGATCATGCGGATCGCCTCCGCCGGGCACTCCTTGGCGCACTGGCCGCAGCCGATGCAGACGCTTCCCGTTTTCTCGGGATAGGGGCGCTCCGGATCGGCGGGATCGACGAGCGTCATCGTGAGATGGCTCATGGGGCACCAGAGCGCGCATCGGGCGCACTTGACGCAGCGTTCGTAATCGATCTGCGGGACAGCTTTGGCCATACGTTCTCCTCGTTCGCGTTCTTTCGATTTATTATATCACGGACGCCGCGAAATGCGCATTGTTTCCGGCGGGTCCGGTGTGTTATAATCGCCCTCGTATGAATGAGCGCGTAAAAAGCGTCGTGGGCATCGCGGCGGCATATACGGGCACGCTGTTCGGGGCGGGCTTCGTTTCGGGGCAGGAAATCCTGCGCTTTTTCGCGGCGTGGGGCGGGCTTGGCATCTTGGGCGCGCTGCTCGCGGGCGCGGGCTTCGCGGCACTGGGCGCCGCCGTCACAGCCATCGCGCGGCGAAAGGAAACCTCGGACTACGAGCGGGTCATCTCGCCGTTCGGCGGGATCGTGCCCAAGCTCATCGAGGCGCTCATGAGCGTGTGGCTGTTCGGCATCGTCACGGTCATGCTCGCCGCCGCGGGGGATCTGTTCCACGCGCTTACGGGGCTGCCTCCGCTCGCGGGCGCGGCGCTGCTGGGAGCCGCGGTCGTTACGGTGAACCTGCTCGGCGCGGAAGGCTTCACACGGGCGCTCTCCGCCGTGGTTCCGGTCATGATCGCCGTTGGCTTCGGCACGGCCGCCGCGGGCGTCTTCACCGGCCCCGACGCGGCGTTCGCCTCCTCCCCCGCGCCCGAGCTCGCCGTCGCCCCGAGCTTTCTCGTGAGCGCGGCGCTGTATATTTCCTACAACATACTCGGCTGCATCGGCGTGCTCGCGCCTCTCGGGCGCAAGGCGGCGCACGGGAAGGACGCGCGGCTCGGCGTGATCCTGGGAGGGATCGTGCCGGGGCTGTTCGCGGCGCTGCTGTGCGCGGCCATGCTTCGGAACAGAATGACCGCCGTATCGAACGACATGCCCATGTTCGCCATCGCGCGCGCCATCAGCCCCGCGCTCGGCGTCGTCTACGCCGCAGCGCTGTTCCTGGGCATCTTCACGGCGGCGAGCGGCATCGCCTTTTCGCTGCTCTCGCGGCTGCAGTCCTACAAACTCCCGGGCATCCTCGGAAAACGCGCGTTCCTCGTGAGCGCCGTGTGCGCCGCCGCGCTCGCGGGCAGCCGTCTCGGCTTCGCCTCGCTCGTGGGCGCCGTTTACCCCGCCTACGGCTGGCTCGGCTTCGCCGCGATCGCGCTGATGGCGATCAATTGCTTCCGGGCGAGAAAGCTCAAGCAAACCGCGGCGGGTGAGGATGAGGCGGCGGCGCGCGGCTTGCAAAAGCAGGAGGATGCTCATGAGTTCCACTGAACTTCGAATCGTCGCGATGAAATCCGAATACGCGAGCGAAATCACCCGCTGGCGCTACGACGGCATCTACTCATTCTATGGCCATGACGGTTCCGATCCGGATTCCTATATGGACGGAATGCATTACGCCTGCGTCGGCGGAAACGCTAACCTGATCGGCTACTTCTGCTTCGGCGAAGATGCCCGCATCCCTACAGTCGAAAAAGACGTTTATGAGGAAGGCTTTACGGACATCGGCTTGGGGATGAAGCCCGAGCTGTGCGGAAACGGACTGGGTTCCGCCTTTTTGGGCGCGGGTCTCGATTTCGCCCGAAAGAACCTCGGCATCGGGAACTTCCGCCTGTCGGTGGCGGCGTTCAACGAAAGAGCCGTCAAGGTCTATGCGCGCGCCGGTTTCGTTACGGTGCGCGAGGTTACGAACGCTTATTATAAAAACAAGTTCCATATCATGACGTTGGAGGGACGGTCGGAGGCGTGAATTGTTGCGGCGTGCCTTTCCTTCCGGTATCCCTAAAGCGATAAGCACGACATGGAATCGGCTGGTTCATCCGATATTAAGGCGTAACCTGCGGAGGTATCTTTATGAAAACCTGCGTGATCGATTTCAGCGCAAGAGCAAACGGGAACTGCGCGAGCATAGCGGAATTCATCTTGTCGCAATCAGGCGGCTCCGATGCTGAGGTTTTCCATTTCTCGTCCATCGATATCAACCCCTGCGGGAAATGCAATTATGAATGCTTCAAAACGCGGGAAGATTGCCCGTATATCGAAGACGACCTATGCAGGATTTACGAATCGGTCATGGCCAGCGGCATCGCGTATTTCATCGTGCCGAATTACTGCGATTACCCCTGTTCCAATTACTTCGCTTTCAATGAAAGAGGCCAGTGCTTCTTTCAGAACAGAGAGCAGATTCTTGAGAAGTATCTTAATAAAAAGAAGAAATTCATCGTTGTGTCGAACACCGCCAAGGAAAACTTCCGAACGGCATTCCACTATCAGGTACGTGAAAACGAATCCCCGGATATCCTGTTTATAAGCGCAAGGCACTTTAAAAGAAACAGCATCGACGGCGATCTGATGACCTCCGGCGGAGCGAAAAGCCTTTTGCATGATTTTATGGTTTAGCCCTATACGGCCGGCCACATAAAAGTATGCCGCTGCGGTTTCCCGCGGCGGCATACTTCCATTGGCATTCTTTTTATCGAGCCGTTTTACTTCCTCAGCCCCAGATCGGCGATGATCTTACGATAACGCTCGATGTCGGTATCCTTGAGGTAATTGAGAAGGCCCCTGCGCTGGCCGACCATCTTCAAAAGGCCGCGGCGGGAATGGAAGTCCTTCTTATGGACCTTGAGGTGCTCGTTGAGGTGGTTGATGCGCTCGGTCAAAAGCGCGATCTGCACCTCGGGGGAACCTGTGTCTCCCTCGTGGAGCTGATACTTCTCGATGATTTCCTGTTTGGTTGGCATGGAACTTTCCTCCTAAAATAGTGATCATCGCCCCGGGCCGTGTAATGCGTCGGAGTCGTCGCAAAACTCAGCGGGGGGTTCTTGACCATGGCAGTATATCACAGATATACGCTGTTGTAAACCGAGTCTTTACTGGATTTTCAGCAACTCCGCGGCGGTTTTCGCGTCGAGCGCGATGCGCGCGCGAAGCGCCCCGAGCCCGTCGAACTTCATCTCGTCGCGAAGGCGCGCGACGAATTCCACGCGGAGTTTTTCCCCGTAGACGTCGCCCGAAAAGCCGATCAGATGCGTTTCGACGCCCGTCGTTATCCCGCCGACGGTCGGGTTGCTGCCCACGTTCGTGACGCCCGCATACGTTTTGCCGCGCACCGTCGCGCGCGTCGCGTACACGCCGTCCTTTGGCAGCACGAGGCCTTCGAACCCGGCCAGGTTCGCCGTCGGGAAGCCGATGCCGCGCCCTATGCCGCGGTTGGCGACGACGGTCCCCCCGAGCGCGTACGGAGCGCCGAGCATCCCCGCGGCAAGCGCAACCTCGCCCTCCTCGAGCGCGGCGCGGATGCGCGTGCTCGAGAGCGGCGCGCCCTCGAAGAGCACGGGCGCTACGACGTCCACGGCGAAGCCGAGTTCCCGCCCGAAGGCTTCGAGCAGCTTCGTGTCCCCCGCGCCGCGGCTCCCGAAGGTATAGTTGTAGCCCGCGACGGCGCGGCGCATGCCGAAGCGGGAAACGAGCATTTCGACAAACGCGCGCGGGGACAGGCCCGCGAACTCCAAGGTGAAATCGTCCGCGACGACGTCGCCGTACGCGCGAAGCGCCTCGATGCGCGCCTCGTCCGTCATCAGCAGCGGCGGGCGCTTGCCGAACGCCGCCATGGGATGGTGCGAAAATGTGTAGACGAGAGGCGTAAAACCATATTCATGCGCGGCCCCGGCGGCGCGCGCGAGCAGCATTCTGTGCCCGGTGTGCACGCCGTCGAACGTGCCCAGCGCAACGACCGTTCTCTTCACGCATCCTCCCCCTCCCCCGCTATGAGATTCAGGCGTATGCGGAGCTTCCCTTCCCGCACGACGCCCACGCCGAGGAATTCCCCGTTCGCGTAAACGCGAAGCGCGGTTCCGGCGGGATGCGGCGCAAGCTCCTTGGGCGCGATCTCCGCGCCGTTGACGAGCAGCCTTCGCTGGTACGCGGAAAGCGCGAGCCGCGCCTCGGGAAGCGCCCGGAGCGCATCCTCGATCGATGTGACGGCCTCCTCGAGCCTGCCCTCGGCCTTGAGGGCGGCAAGCTCCGCGAAAGTATGCGCGTTCTTAACGGCGAAACCGCCCGCGCGCGCGCGCAGCAAAAACGACATATGCGCGGGCACGCCGAGCGCCGCGCCCAGATCCGCACACACCGAACGCACGTATGTGCCCTTCGAGCAGACCATTTTGAGAAGGAAGCGGTTTTCCTCCGCCTGGCCGAGCAGCTCAAGCGAATACACCTCGACCTCGCGATGGATCTCCACGGCTTCGGCGCCCTGCCGCGCGAGCTGATAGAGCTTCTTCCCGTCGACGCGTACGGCGCTGTACATGGGCGCCACCTGATCGATTCCGCCCGTGAACGCGGGCAGCAGAGCGCGAAGCTCGCCGGCAGATACCACCCTTTTCGCGCGCGCAAGAACCCGCCCGTAGGAATCCTGCGTGTCGGTCGAAACGCCGAAGCGGACCTCGGTGATGTATTCCTTTTGCTTATCGACGAGATAATCGAAAAGCCGTGTCGCGCGCCCGACGCAGATGGGGAGCACCCCCGCCGCGCCCGGATCGAGCGTGCCCGCGTGGCCGACGCGCCGCGTGCCGAACAGCTTTCGTATATCCGTCACGGCGTCGCTCGAGGTCATGCCGGGCGGTTTTAAGAGGTTGACGACGCCCTCGATCATGCGCGCAGAGCTTCCCTCGCAAGCGTCAGCGCGCCCGAGGCGGCCTCCTCCATGCTGCCGAGAACCGTGTAGCCCGCGGCGCGCTTATGCCCGCCGCCGCCCATCGACGCGGCGATGCCGCCCACGTCCGCGAAGTGCTTGGAGCGAAGGCTCACCTTGAAAACGCCCGAGGCGGACTCGCGTATGAGTATGGCGACCTCGACGCCCTCGACGTCGCGTATATGGTCGATGATGCCCTCGGTGTCCTCCTCGAGCGCGCCGCAGGAAGCGATGTCCGCCGCGCTCAGGCAGGCGAGGCCGATCCTCCCGTTTTCGTGGAGCGCGAGCCCGGTGAGCGTCGCGCCCAGGAGCTTCTGCTTGCCGAACGGGATCGTGCGGTATATGCGGCGGTTGATCCGGGCGGGGTCCGCGCCGCGTTCCACGAGCATGGCCGCGGCGCGAAGCGAATCCGGCGTGGTGCTCGAGTAGGCGAAGCTGCCCGTGTCGGACATGATCGCGGCATACAGGCACGTCGCCATATCCGCATCCGGCTCCGGGCCGAGAAGATTGATCAGCCTGAGCACATGCTCGCCCGTCGCGCCCGCCTTTTCGACGAAGTTATAATCCGCGTACGCGTTGTTGGTTTCGTGGTGGTCGATGTTGATCGTTTTCTCGGCCGCGCGGAACAGCGGCAGCGCGGAACCGAGGCGCTGCGCGTCCGCGCAGTCCACGGCGACGGCGACGCGCGCGGGCCTTGCGTTTTCCGACCGGAGCATATCCGCCGCGCCGGGCAGGAACTCGTAGATGTGCGGCACAGCGTCCTCGCAAACCGCCTGCGCGCGCTTGCCCAAACGCGCGAGCGCGCGCGCGAGCGCGAGCGCGCTGCCCAGCGTGTCCCCGTCGGGGGAAACGTGGGCGGCGACGAGGAAATCGTCGTTTTGGTTGATCAGTTCCGCGATCGCGCCGAGGGAGTCCATCTCATTCCCCGGTGCGCTCGCGCTCGAGCTCGCGAAGGATGCCCGAGATACGCACGCTGTACTCGATCGAGTTGTCGAGTATGAACTTGAGCTGCGGGAGCTGGCGGAGCTCCATGCGGCCGCCGAGCTCGCGGCGGATGAAGCCCGCGGCCCTGTTGAGGGCCGCGACGGTTTCCTCGCGAACCGCGTCGTCCTTGTCGTAGACGCTGACCTTGACCTTGGCCTGCTTCTGGTCGTTGGTGACCTCCGCGCTCATGATGGTCGTCATGGGCGACACACGCGGGTCTTTCATGTCGCGCACGATCTCGCTGATGGTTTTTTTGACCTCTTCGTTGATGCGGTCATACCGTATGTTTGCCATTGTGTTCCTTCCGTGCCGGAAGGCGGACGAAGCCGCCGCCCGGTTATCGCTTGACTTCCTCCATGACGAAGGCTTCGATGACGTCGCCCTCCTGGATGTCGTTGAAGTTCTCTATGCCGATGCCGCACTCGTAGCCCGCAGCGACTTCCTTAGCGTCGTCCTTAAAGCGCTTGAGCGAGGCGATCTTGCCCTCGTGCACGACGATGCCGCCGCGCACGACCCGGACCTGCGCGCTGCGGGAAACCTTGCCCTCCTGAACGTACGCGCCCGCGATGGTGCCCACGCCGCTGACCTTGAAGGTACTGCGCACGCTTGCGTGGCCGAGCTCCACTTCCTTGAACACGGGCTTGAACATGCCCTTCATGGCGTTCTGGATGTCCTCGATGGCGTTATAGATGATGCGGTACAGCCGCATATCCACCTTTTCCTTCTCGGAGGCCGCACGCGCGCTCGCGTTGGGGCGCACGTTGAAGCCGATGACGATGGCGTTGGACGCGGAGGCGAACATGATATCCGTATCCGTGATCGCGCCGACGCCGCCGTGGATGCACCTGACGCGCACCTCGTCGTTGGAAAGCTTCTCGAGCGCCTGCTTGACCGCCTCCACGGAGCCCTGCACATCCGCCTTGACGATGACGTTGAGGTCCTTGACCTCGCCCTCGGCAATTTGGCTGAACAGATCGTCGAGCGACACCTTCGAAAGGTTCTTGAGCTGCTCAGCCTTCTGCTTGTCGCGCCGCTCCTCGGCGACCTGGCGCGAGAGCTTGTCGATCTCGGCCACGTTGAGCGTGTCGCCCGCGCTCGGCACCTCGGAGAAGCCGAGCACCTCAACCGGCATACTGGGTCCGGCCTCGGCGACGCGCCTGCCCTTGTCGTCCACCATGGCGCGCACGCGGCCGTAAGCCGTGCCGGCGACGATGGTATCCCCGATTTTAAGCGTGCCGTTCTGCACGAGCACGGTGGCGATGGGGCCGCGGCCCTTGTCGAGCTCGGCCTCGATGATGGCGCCCTTGGCAAGGCGCGCGGGATTCGCGCGAAGCTCGAGCACGTCCGCCTGGAGCAGTATCATCTCGAGCAGCGTGTCGAGCCCCATGCGTGTTTTGGCGGAAACGGGCACGCAGATCGTATCGCCGCCCCATTCCTCGGAGACGAGGCCGTACTCGGTGAGCTGCTGCTTGATGCGCTCGGGATTGGCGCTCTCCTTATCCATTTTGTTGAGTGCCACGATGATGGGCACGTTCGCGGCCTTGGAGTGGTTGATGGCCTCGACGGTCTGCGGCATGATGCCGTCGTCCGCGGCGACCACGAGTATGACGATGTCCGTCACCTGCGCGCCGCGCGCGCGCATCGAGGTGAACGCTTCGTGGCCCGGCGTGTCGATGAAGGTGATGGCTTTGCCGTTGCAGCTCACGGTATACGCGCCGATGTGCTGCGTGATGCCGCCCGCCTCGCCCTCGGTCACGCTGGTGTGGCGGATGGCGTCGAGAAGGCTGGTCTTGCCGTGGTCGACGTGGCCCATGATGGTCACGACCGGCGGACGCACGACGAGATTCTCGTCGGAATCAGTCTCGTCGCTGCGCTCGTTGAGCACCTCCTCGGCGGTCTTTGCGATGTTGCGCTCGAGCTCTATGCCGTAATCCGAGGCGATCAGCGAACAGGTGTCGAAGTCGATCTCCTGGTTGATCGTCGCGAGGATGCCGAGTATAAACAGCTTCTTGATGATCTCCGCGGCGGGTTTGCCGATCTTTTCGGAGAGGTCCTTTACCGTTATCGTTTCCGAGGTGATCACCGCCTTTTCGATCTTTACCGGCTCCGGCTTGGGCGGAGGAGCCTGCTGCCTTTTCCTGCGGCGCGCGCCGGCGGCGCCTTCCTCATCCCACGCGCCCGCGCTGGGCGCGGCCTCCTTCATGAGGGTCTTCTTATTCTTGGCGCGCCTGTCGTCCTGACCGCCTGTGCGGGAACGCGGCGCGTTCTTGGTCGGGTCGTAACTGCGCGCGGGCTGCTGCTGCGCGGGCGCGCTCTCGCCTGCGCGAGGGGGACGCACGCCGCCCTGCGGCGGTCTCGCTCCCGGCGCGCGCGGCGGATAACCGC
>MWBW01000055.1 GCA_002069725.1 Firmicutes bacterium ADurb.Bin248
CCACCGTCAACGATAGCGCGGGCTGATTGCTCTCCCGCAATCAGCCCGCCGGTTCCCTTAGTCTATTCCTTCGTTAATTCCTTTACCCCAACTATTGACGGAGAGCCCAAATCGCGGCGCGGCCAAAGGCCGCGCCGCGCGTATATCGGCTCGTTCGATAAGGGCTCCGGATTATTTCTTGTCCTTCTTTTCCTTATCCTTATCCTTTTTTTCTTTTTCCTTATCCTTTTGCTTGTCCTTCTTGGCCTTTTCCTTTTCCTTCTGCTTTTCCTTCTCGTCCTCATCGCCGTCCTCGTCATCCTCGACGTCCTCGACGTCGAAGGCGGGGATCACGGGCTCGTTGCAGCTCGGGCAGACCAGGGGCTCGTCGCCCTCGAGCATGGACTGGTCGAAAAAGACCGTGTCGCCGCAATGCGGACACTCGATCTCGATGAAATCGTCGTCGTCATCGTCGTCGTTGTCGAGAAGCGCGTCGAGGCAATCGTCGATGTCGGAGAGTTCGTCGCACATGTCGTCGATGCACTCGTCCATGTCGATGATGGCTTCCTCGTTTTCATCCACGGTGTCGGCCATCTCGTCGAGCGTGTCGATGATCAGGCGGAACAGCCTTGCGTATTTATCGTCGCCCAGGTCCATGCCGTCCGCGACGCCGCGCAGGTACGCGACTTTTTCCTTCGTATAGCCCATAAATACCTCCAAATGATAATCGGTCGGTGTAAGCTTGCCTCAGACGCGCTCCATGTATTCGCCCGTGCGCGTGTCCACGCGGATCCTGTCGCCCTGGTTGACGAACAGGGGCACGCTGAGCTTGTAGCCGGTCTCGAGCGTGGCGGGCTTGGTGGTGTTGGTGGCGGTGTCGCCGCGAAGGCCCGGCTCGGTTTCGGTGACGGTGAGCTCCACGAAATTGGGCGCTTCGACCGAAAACGCGTTGCCCTTAAAGAAGCGGATGCTGACGTTCTGGTTCTCGATGATGAAGTCGATGGCGTCCTCCACCTGCTCGTGATTGAGCGGAAGCTGCTCGAACGTCTCCGTATCCATGAAATAATACAGCTCCCCGTCGTTGTAGAGATACTGCATCTCCTTGGTTTCGATATGCGCCCGGGGGTGCTTGTCCGTCGGGTTGAAGGTGCGCTCGAGCACCGCGCCCGTCATGACGTTCTTGAGCCGGGTACGAACGAAAGCCGCGCCCTTTCCGGGCTTTACGTGTTGGAAATCGGCAATGGTCCAGACCTGCCCGTCGATTTCCACGGTAATGCCCTTCCTGAAATCACCGGCCATCAGCATATAAAATTACCTCCAAACAAATGCAATTGTGTTTCAACCGGCGCAAAGCCGATCGGTAACGGATTACCATTGATTATATTACCACAGCCAAAGCGGGCAAAACAAGCCTTTTATTGGCCTGTTTGCCTGCGCCCGGCCGCTTTTCGGCTCACGATCTGTTGAAGGAGCGCTCGTAATATCCGTTGAGCTTCTGCAGCGCCTTCTTCTCGAGACGCGAAACGTAGCTGCGCGAGATGCCAAGGAGCTTCGCGACCTCCCTCTGGGCGAGGCACCGGCCGCCCACGAGCCCGTAGCGGTAGCGGATGACGGTCTTTTCCCTCGCGGTGAGCGCGGCCTCTATGGCGCGCTCGAGCTGCGCCGCGATGATGGACTTTTCCGCCTCGTGGATGACCTGGTCCGGATCGGAGCCGAGCACCTCGGAAAGCGAGATGTCGTTGCCGTCCCCGTCGGAGCCGATGGGCTCGGAAAGCGAAATCTCGCAGCCGCGCTTCTTCTCCGCGCGCAGCGACATGAGTATCTCGTTCTCGATGCAGCGCGAGGCGTAGGTCGCCAGCGTGCTGCTCTTATCCTTGTCGAATGTGGACACGGCCTTGATGAGCCCGACCGTGCCGATGGAGATGAGGTCGTCGCTGTCCCGCCGGGGCGAAGCGTATTTCTTGGCGATGTGCGCGACGAGCCGGAGGTTGTGCTCTATGAGCCGGCTCCGCGCCGCCATATCCCCCGCCGCCATGCGCGCGAGGCATTCCGTTTCCTCCCCCGGCGAGAGCGGCTCCGGAAAGGAGCTGCCCTGCGTGACATATCCGGTAAATACGAAAAGCTTTGAAAGCAGCGCCAAAAAGAGTTCGAGCATATCCCGCCTCCAATCCCTGGTGTAACAGGATATGCCCGCGCGCGCCTGTTGTTGCGCCGTATTTTACCAGAAGGGTCTGTACTTTTCTATGTTGGCCTTGTGCTCCTCGTATGTTTTGGCGTACACCAGCGCGCCGTCCTCGCTGTCCGACAGGCAGAAATAAAGGTATTCCTCATCCATGACCGCCTCGTCCGGCTCGAGCACGGCCTTGACGGCGCGCAGCCCGGGGTTGCAGATGGGGCCGAGCGGCAGGCCTTCGTAGCGGTAGGTATTGTACTTCGAAGGGTCGTCGAGCTGCTCGTCCGTGAAGGTGATGTTGCCCGCGGTCTTGAAGATGTACTTGAGCGTAGCGTCGCTTTGCAGCTTCATGCCCCGTTCGAGCCTGAGATGGAACACGGCCGAGACCTTCGCGAAGTCGTCCTCCGCCTTGGCCTCCTTCTCGATGACGGAGGCGAGTGTCACCAGATCGTCCAGGCTCAGGCCCATTTCCTTCGCGCGCGCGACGTATTCGTCCTTCATCACCTCGCCGAAGCGGTAGAGCATGCGGTTGATGATGGATTTGGCCGACTCGTCGGAATAGATGTCGTAGGTATCCGGGAAGAGATAGCCTTCGAGCGCGTAGTCGCGCGCCCGGCCAGGGTCGGCCTCGTCAACGGCGGCCGCGACGAAGCTGTAATCCGTGAACTGCTCGCCCGTTTTGCACAGGTTGAGGAACTCGCCCGGCGCGTCGAGCACGCCGAGGGAAACGAGCTTGTTCGCGATCTGCTCGACGGTCATGCCCTCGGTGACGACGAGCTTGAGGGTAGTCCTTGGCGCGTTGCCCTTACAGATGACGTCCACGATCTGGCTCACGTCCATATTGCGCGAGAGCACGTAGGTGCCGGCCTTGAGCTTGTCGGACTTGCCCGTGAAGTCCACGTAGATCTTGAACACGGTCTTGCTCGTGATGAGCCCCGGCGCGAGAAGGTTGCCGTCCTCGTCCACGCCGCCGGCCTCGTAGAGCTTCTTGGCGATCGAGGAAGCGCCCGAGCCCGAACCGATGACGATGGTCACGGGCGTCGCGTCGCCGACGTCCACGGGCGAGAAGAAGCGCGCCATGACGTAGCCGTACGCCCCGTAGAGCACGCCCGCGCACAGCGCGAGGCTCAAAACGAACACGACCGGCGGGCGCAGGATGCGCCATGCCTTCGATGCGGCCTTCTTGCGGCCGCGCAGCCTGTCCCTCTTCTCCCGTTCGCGGGTCTTTTTGATTTCGTCCTCCATGGCGCTCACTCGTCGAGTAAATCAAGGCTCAGGTCCAACGCCTCCGCGAGTATGCGGTATACGTCGCCGAGCATGGTGTTGAGCCGGTACTCGGCGATCAGGTAATCCGAAGCGTCGCGGTTGAGCTGGAGCACCTCGCCGATCTTCTGGAGGCGCTCGACGCCCTCGTCGTCCTTCTTACCGGAAACGACGGCGCCCTGCGCGCGGATGCGAAGCTGGTTATACTCCTTGATCAGCGCCTTGGTCGTGTCGTTTGCGAACGCGCGCTCCCGCGCGTCCTTGTAGGCCGCATACTCCTCGCTCCCGGAAAGCATGCGCGCGAGCTCCCGCGCCTTGTCGTAGACCATGGTTCCCCCTCCTTAAATATCGAGTTCTATGACGATGGGCAATATGATGGGCGTGCGCTTGGTCTTGTTGTACAGCTCGTTTTTGAGCGCGGTGCGGATGCCGTTCTTGATGCCGCTCCACTCGGATTTGTGCGCGCCCGCGAATTTCCCCGCGAGCTCGCTCACGAGGCTGCGCGCGCCCGCGACGAGCTCCTCGGAATTTTTAACGTAGATGAAGCCGCGCGAGATGACCTCGGGCGCGCCTACGAGCTCGCCCGTGCTCTTTTTCAACGGGATCACCACGGTGAACAATCCGTCCTCCGCGAGCTGGCGGCGGTCCTTGAGCACTGCGTCGCCGATCTCGCCCACGCTGCTGCCGTCGATCATAATGCTGCCCGCATGCACGCCTGGCGCCTGCTTGATGCTGGCGCGGGAAAGCTCGATCGTATCCCCGATGCCGGGCACGACGATGTTGCGCTCGGGTATGCCCATCTCCTGGGCAAGCTCGGCGTGCATGTAAAGCTGGCGCGCCTCGCCGTGCACGGGGATGAAATACTTGGGCTTGGTGAGCGTGAACATGAGCCTGAGCTCCTCGCGCCGCGCGTGGCCGGAAACGTGCACGTCCGCCATGCGGTCGTATACGACCTTCGCGCCCTTGAGATAGAGCTGGTTGATGACGCGGCTCACGCCGATCTCGTTGCCTGGTATGGCCGAGGCCGAAATGATGACCGTGTCCCCCTTGCCGATGTTGAGCCGATGGGAGGAGTTCGCCATGCGGAACAGACCGCTCATGGGCTCGCCCTGGCTGCCCGTCGTGATGACGCATATTTTCGATTCCGCGATGCGATCGAGCTTATCCACGTCGACGATCTTCTCCTCGGGGATGTTCAGGTACCCGAGCTCCGTGGCGACTTTTGCGATGTTGACCATGCTGCGCCCCTGGAAGCAGATCACGCGGCCGAACGAGATCGCAACATCCGCGATCTGCTGGATGCGGTAGATGTTCGAGGCGAAGGTGGCGACGATCACGCGGCCGTCCGCGATGTCGAAATAGTGCTCGAAGGTGCGGCCGATCTCGCGCTCGGAGAGCGTGTGCCCCGCGAGCTCCGCGTTGGTGCTGTCCGACATGAGCGCGAGCACGCCGTGCGAGCCGTAATACGCGAAGCGCGCGATGTCGATGGGCTCGTTGTCGAGCGGAGTGTAATCCACCTTGAAGTCGCCCGTGTGGATCACCGTGCCCACGGGCGTGATGATCGCCAGGGCGCACGCGCCCGCGATGGAATGGCTCGTCTTGATGAATTCGACGTTGAAGCAGCCCAGGCGCAGCCGATCGCCCGGATTGACGCTGATGATCTGCGCGTCGGCGATCTTCGCCTCCTCGAGCTTGTGCTCGATGAGCGCGCAGGTGAGCTTCGTGCCGTAGACGGGCGTTTTGAACCGCCTGAGCGCGTACGGCACCGCGCCGATGTGATCCTCATGGCCGTGCGTGATGAGTATGCCCTTGAGCTTGTCCGCGTTTTTCTCGACATAGGACATGTCGGGTATCACGAAATCGATGCCGGGCAGGTCGTCGTCCGGGAAGATGAGGCCGCAGTCGATGATGATCATATCCCGGCCGTACTCGAGTACGGTCATGTTCTTGCCGACCTCGCCGACGCCGCCCAGCGGTATGATCTTGAGCTTATTTGATTTTGCCTTGCTCGCCAAGTTGTTTTTTTCCTCGCTTTCCTTTGCGGGGAGCCTACCTCCCCACGATGAAACAATTATACTCCCTTTGGACAATGTCGGCAAGAACGGCCAATTGTAAACAAATGTCTGCGGCGAATATATTGGCCGCGCGAGGTTGAAGGCGCAGGCCGTATGCTGTATAATAATTGATCGTGAGGTGTGAACGAACCATGGAATATAACGCGACCCGCGCCAACGCGTATCCCGGCGCAGGCATCAAAACAAACCGCGCACGCTCAAAGCGGCACACGAAGCTCCGCCGCTCGCTTCAGATATCAAAGTTCGCCTTCGGCGCGCTCGCGACGCTGCTCGTCGCGGCGCTCGCCGTGTTCTTTTTTACGAATAAGCCCAGCCAAAGCGACATGGACGCCATCAAGGACGACGGAACGTTCATTTCCGGCGTGACGGTCAACGGCATCGACATTTCCGGCATGACCTATTCCGCCGCGCGCGAGAAGCTTTTGCCCTCCGTGCAGGCGGATATGGAGTCCATCGGCATCACCGTATCCCACGGCACGATGCTCTGGCTGCTCACGGCGGCGGATATGAAGGCGACCTCCACGCTCGACGCCGTGCTCAGCGAGGCCATCGCCCTCGGGCGCAGCGGCACCATCATCGAGAACAACCAGGAGAAGGAGGACGTCGAACAAAACGGCCGCGCCTTCGCCGTCACCTTCAGGCCGGACGAAACGGCGCTCAGAGCGAAGCTCGCGGCCATCGCGGCCGCGCTCAACACGGAGCCCATGGAGCCCGGCGCCACCACGGTGACCACCACGGGCGAGCCGCAGTTCCTCTACAGCGAGGGCTCGGAGGGCTATGTGCTCGACGAGGCGGCCGTCTATGGGGACATCGCGAACATGCTTTCTTCGGGAAGCTACGTGGGCACGCTCGAGCCCAAGCTCAACTACGCGGAGCCCGCGACCACCGTCGACGACCTCAAGGCCGCGACGCAGCTCGTGGCCACGTTCCAGACGAGCTTCGGCGGCAGCAGCAAGGCGCGCGACGAGAGGCGCGTGGGAAACATACAAAGGGCCTGCACGCTCTTGAACGGCATGGTCGTAAAGAACGGCGAGGAATTCAACTTCAACGCCTACATCGGCCCGCGCACCGAGGCGGACGGCTGGCCGCTCGCGCCGGGCATCGTCAACGGCAATTCTTACGAGGACGAAGCCGGCGGCGGCATCTGCCAGGTGTCGACCACGCTCTACAACGCGCTGCTGTGCGCGGGCGCGTCCATGCAGCGCGGCTCCACGCTCGAGGAGGTGCTCGCCCAGAACATAGAGGGCATCTCGATCATCGAAAGGAAACACCATTCCTGGCCCTCGAGCTACGTCGACACCGGGCTCGACTGCACGGTCACGGGCACGGTCGAGGCCGGCAAAAGCCTGAGCTTCGTCAACAACACGGGCGGCACGCTGTATTTCTTCGTCTACTGCGACCGGGCGAATTATACCTGCACGGTCTACATATACGGCAAGCCTCTGCCTCCGGGCGTCACCTACAAGGTGCGCGGCGTGGAGAACGAGGTGCTGCCCAGCGTCATCAACATCACCTACGACCCGACCAAGCCCGCCGATTATGTCGAGGACAAGATACTCGCGCGCAACGGCGTCGTGGCCACGGCCTGGCGCGACACCTATCTCGACGGCGCGTTTCAGTCGAGCGAAGAGCTGTATAAGGACACCTACCGCCCCGTGACGGGCGAAAGGATACTCGGCACGGGCGGCCTGCCCGCCCCCTCCCCGACGAGCATACCGAAAAACTGAATCAAATTTTCCCGGATAAATACGCCTTGTGCAGGAGGATGCAATGAAGTTTTCCAGCAAGATCGAAAAGTGCAGCCAGTCGCCGATCCGCAAGTTCTATCCGTACCAGGTCGAAGCCAACAAACGAGGCGTAAAGATCTACCATCTGAACATCGGCCAGCCGGACATCGCCACCCCGCCCGCCTATTTCGACGCGGTGCGCAATTTCCGCCTGCCCGTGCTCGCCTACGCGCCCTCCCCGGGCATACCCGAGATGATCGGGGCCGTGCGCAAATACTACGCGGGCATCGGCATCGAGTACGGCGCGAACGAGGTCTTCATCACGACCGGCGGCAGCGAGGCGCTTTCCATCGCGCTCAACTGCATACTCGACGACGGGGACGAGATCATCGTGCCCGAGCCGTTCTATCCGAACTACAACACCTTCGTCAGCGCGACCGGCGCTACGATCCGCCCGATCCACACCACGGCCGAGGAGGGCTACCATTACGCCTCGCGCGAAAAGATCGAGCCTTTGATCAACGAGCGCACGCGCGCGCTGCTCTTCACCAACCCCGGCAATCCCACGGGCACCGTGCTCTCCCCCGAGGAGCTGCGCCTCATGGCCGACCTCGCAAAGGAGCACGGCCTCTTCCTCATCGGCGACGAAGTTTACCGCGAGTTCGTCTACGGCGGCGAAAAGCTCGCCTCCATAGGCGAATTTGACGACATCCGCGAAAACGCGATCATCATCGACTCGGTATCCAAGCGCTTCAGCGCGTGCGGCGCGCGCATCGGCACGCTCATCACGCGAAACCGTGAGCTCCAGCAGCACGCGCTCAAGATCTGCCAGGCGCGCCTGTCGGTCGCCACGCTCGACCAGGTCGCTTCCGCGGCGCTTTACGACGCGGGCACCGAGTATTTCAACGACGTGCGCGACGAATACCGCTGCCGCAGGGATACCATCTACCGCAAGCTCACGGAAATCCCCGGGGTCGTGTGCAAGGAGCCCAAGGGCGCGTTCTACGTCATGGCCAAACTGCCCGTAGACGACACGGACGCGTTCCAGAAGTGGCTGCTGACCGATTTTTCGGATAACAACGAGACCGTCATGTACGCCCCCGGCGCGGGCTTCTACGCGACGCCGGACATGGGGCGCGACGAGGTCCGCCTCGCATACGTGCTCAACTGCAGGGATCTCGAGCGCGCCATGGACCTGCTCGCGCTGGCGATCAAGCAGTACAACGCCCTGAAGAAGTAACGCAAAAAAGCCGACAACGGCCCGCCTGATCCCGGCGGGCTTTTTCTTGCGCCCCGCGCGAGCCGCGTCCATCTTTTTCAGGATTCCCGAGCGATTTTTTGCGGCGCCGCGACATAAAATTCCGTTCGCGCTGATGACAAGCGCCCGGGAAACGCATATAATATGTGCAGATTCACATCTTGCACTTCGGAGGGAAATATGATGGAGCCGGTCGATCCCAGCAGGCATGCGGAGCCGCTGTTCCGTCTTGCCGAATACCTCGCCGGCGAGCCTATGGGCCCGGAGGAGGTTCGGCGGTTCGGGGCGGAACTCTGCGCGGCGCTCGACGCGTGCGCGAGGCTCGGCGTCGTCCACGGCGGCGTCAGAATGGAAAACATCTATGTTGACCAGCAGGGCGCGTTCCGGCTCGGCGGCCCGGCCCTGCCCGGCGAAACGGCGGATATTCGCGGCGGCAGCTTCGCGCCGGCTTCCGAACAATACGGCGGCCGCCCCGCGGACGAAAAGGCGGACGTTTACGCGCTCGGCAAGCTGATGTACGCGTTGCTGGGCGGCGGAGCGCCTTCCCCGGGCAAGCCGCCCGTAAACGGGGACGAGGCGCTCAAGAGCGTTGTGCTGAAGGCCGTTGCCCCGGACCCGGCCGCGCGCTTCGCGACGGCCTCGGAGATGAGGCTTGCGCTGCTTGAAAGGCGCGTCGTCGACATCGACCTGCCCGGAACGATGCCGGACGCGGCGGCCGGCCCGGGCGCGCCGCCTCCCTCCCCCGCCGCGCAAGCAACGGTTTTTGCGCCGCCCGCCGCGTATGCGCCTCCGCCGCATCCGGGCCCCGCGCCCGAGGCTTATGCGGGATACGCGCCCGCGCAAGCGCAGGCGGCCTACGCCTATGGGGGCCCCGGATACGCGCCGAACGCGCCCGCCGCGAAGACGCGCGGGAAGCTCGGCGCAGGCGCGGTCATCGGCATCGTCTGCGGGGCCGCGGCGCTCGTCGCGCTGGCCGTATTCCTGACGGTTTTCGCATTGCGCGTCAAGGCGTACAACGACGCGCTCGCGCTCGAGCGCGCGGGCAAGTATGCCGAGGCGATCGCCGCCTTCGAGCGGCTCTCGCCCTACAGGGACAGCGGCGCGCGCATCGACACGCTCGGGCTCAAGCTCGCGGAAACGTATCTGTTCAAAGGCGACGCGGTCTCGGCGCACACCGCGCTCAATGGAGTGGCCTTCAACGCGCTTACGCAGGATCAGCAGACGGAGTTCCTATACGACCGCGCCCGCGTAGACTTTGCCCGGGGGAATTATGACGACGCGTTTTCCGGCGCGGACGCGCTGTACGCGGCGCCGCGCGGCGAGGAACTTTTCGCCCAACCGCTCTCGGATTTTTGCGCCGAATGGATCGCCGCCTACGTGGACGGCGAGGATGCGGCGGCGCTCCTTATGCAATACGCCTCCTCCCCGCGCGGGCTTTCGCTCATCGAGCGCGGCGTTTACCAAAAAGCGGGCGCTCTGCTCGACGGGGGCGACCCCGTCGGCGCGAAGGCGCTTTTCGACGCGCTCGGCGCTTACGAGGACGCCGAGACGAAATCTACGGAATGCGTTTACCGGCAGGCGCGGGCGGCGCTCGATTCGGGCGATTTTGACCAGGCTATGTCCTTATTTAAGAGCATCGGTTCCTATGAGGACGCGGCGTATCAGGCGGACCTCTCGCTCTACCGCCGCGCGTGCCGCCTCGTCTCCGAGCACAGCTTCGCGAACGCCTTCGAAGATTTCGCCACGCTGCGCTTCGCCTCGTTCCAGCCGGACGACAGCTTCGTTCCCGGCCATGCGCAGGATCTCTACGCAGCCGCGCGGGAACTCTACGCCGGCGGCACTTACGGCAGCGCGCAGGCGGGCTTCATGGTGCTCATCGAATACGGGGGGAGTTATGAGAGGAGCGAGGACTACCGCACGCTCTGCGAGTTCCACTACATGGGCGTCGCCGAGGGCGACAAGGATGCGCTCGTCCCCCTGATCGGCTTCGAGGATGCGGCCGGCATGCTGCTTGCGAACTTCGATATCGCCTGGGCCTTCCTCGAGGGTAAATGGTCGTGCAGCAGCGGCTATCTCGAATTCAAATCGGGCTCCGGCCTGACATACTCGCTCAGCGCGCCCGACTTTGGAGACTTGTGGGATATACTGGACGGCACGCTTTATTTCTACGACAGCGACGATCCGACCGAAACGCAGGACGCCTACCGGCTCACGATCATATCCGAAAACGAGATACAGTGCTACGCCTTCAAAAACGGCAAGACCTATACGCTTACACGCAAATAAGCTCGCGCGAAAGGGCCGGCGCTTCTGCGCCGGCCCTCAGCCCATCGGCAAACCGTATAAATTACGGCAAGCAAGGGCAGGCAGGAGTAGAAAAGAAAGATATCCATAA